>JAQBZY010000159.1 GCA_027620395.1 Pseudomonadota bacterium | reverse complement strand
CCTGATAGATTTCCTGATGCTGGCGCCAGACCGGCGAGTGCGCGCTGGGTTCGGCCAGGACGACCTGCATGGTGCGACGGAAATGCACCCACTGCGGGCGGGCCATTTCCTCGATTGTCGGATTTCCGGACAAACGGTAGATGCCGACATGGAAGGCGACATCGGCGTCTACCTTGCCTTGGAAATTACCGGACACGGCCTCGGTCTGTGCCACGATCAAACGTTCGAGGCCGGCAAGTTCGGTCGGCACCGCCACCCCGTCGCGCACGTTCTGGGCCGCCAATCCCGCCGCCAGCGCGTCCAGGCGGCCCCGGACCTGATAAAGCTGCACCAGATGGTCCGATCTTACCGGCGCCACGGTCAGGCCCTTTCGCCCAAACTCGATCAGGATGCCTTGTTCCTTCAACACATTGAGTGCGTGCGAGACGGGCTGGCGCGAGACGCCCAGGCGCTGCGCTAAATCTTCTTGCGCCAACCGCTCGCCCGGCCGATAGACGCCCTCGACGATCGCTTCGACGATGGCGTCCTTGACGCGCTCCGCTAGGGCCGGTTCATGGGCAAAAGGCTGCATGGGCGCGGGCCTGGATGGTTTTTGAATTCAGAATTCATAAATCAAGAGAGCGTAAATGCAAGGCGGATTTCTGGATCCCTTCAAGCTGCGGCCAGCGCCCGTTTTCGAGGCACGGTCCTTAGGTGCCCGCCGGTGGCGACTCCGTCCAAGCCGGCGACGAATTCCGCGGTCTCGAGCAACTTGGCCAAGTCGATCCCGGTTGAAATGCCCATGTTCTCAAACGTAAAGACCAGATCCTCGCTGGCCGTGTTGCCCGTCGCGCCGGGCGCGAACGGGCAGCCACCCAAGCCGGCGCACGCGGCGTCGAAGACGCGGATGCCGGCCTGATAGGCGTATAGCGCGTTGGCGACGCCGAGCCCAAATGTGTCGTGGCCGTGGAACGCCCATCTCGCCAGTTCGCCGTCTCCGAAGCGTTGGCGGCAACCTTCGGCGATGCCGGCGACATGATCGGGGAAAGCGCGGCCCGTCGTATCGCAGAGCCCGAACTCGCAGGCGAGGCCGAAGCCGAGCGCTTGTTCGATACATGCATAGACCCGATCTTCCGCAACGCGACCCTCGAACGTACAATCGAACACCGTCGCCATATTGACCCGGAGCTTGAAGCCGTCGCGGTCCTTGCCGATGTCGATGACGCGGCCGAGTTCTTCGATCGAGTCCACCGTCGACCGGCGGACGTTGCTTTGATTGTGACTTTCGGAGACGGAAAAGACATAGACCAGATCATTGATGCCGGCGCCAAACGCCAGCTCGGCGCCCTTGACGTTCGGAATCAAGCTCGAGAGCCGCGTCCCGGCCGGAACGTTGGCCCCCTTGTGAACGTCGGCGGCGTCCTGCATCTGCGGCACTGCCTTCGGACTGACGAAGGCCCCGGTTTCGATCCGGAGAAACCCTGCCCCGGCCAATCTTTCGACGACGGCGATCTTGGTTGCGGTCTCGATCCAGGGGCCGACCACTTGAAATCCATCCCGTGGCGCCACGTCGCAGATGACGACTTTATCCTTGGCCGTCATATCACGCCCGCCGCGGAAAGCTTGTCGATGATTTGCCGCTCAAGGCCCAACAGCCCGCGCAATATCTCGTCGTTGTGGCGCCCGAGCGCCGGCCCGGCCCAGCCGACACCGCCGCCGGCGGCGCCTGGAAAGTGTGGCACCACGCCCGGATGCAGCATCTCGCCCAAACGTTCGTCGGCAACCTTGCGGACCATGCCGCGGCCGAGGAACTGCGGATCCTTGGAAATGTCGGCGATGTCGTAGATGCGCGTCGCCGGCACGTCGGCCTCGGTCATCAGTTTTTCCATTTCCGCCAACGTTTGCGTCCGCGACCATATGGCGATTTCGTCGTCCAGCGCAGCGGCGTTCCGAGTCCGCGACGGGTTGTCGCAGAACCTCGGATCCTTGGCCAGTTCCGGCATCCGCATGGCCTCGGTCAGCCGCTCGAACAACGCCTGCGAATTGGCGCCAATCAAGAACCAGCGGCCGTCCTTCGAAGGATAGGCGTTGGATGGCGCCGTGGTGCGGATGGTCGAGCCCTGCGGTTGGCGGATTTTGTTCAAATATCCGTATTCCGGCAGCACCCCTTCCAATAGGCTGAGCACGCTCTCGCTCAACGCGACATCGACGACCCGGACCCCGGGCGGACGCTTGCCGGCAAGTTTTTCGAACATCGCCGCCAGCAGCCCGATCGCCGCATAGAGCCCGGCGACACTGTCGCCCAGGCTGACCCCGGTCCGGACCGGCGGCAGATCGGATTCTTCTTTCGGATAGCCGGTCAGATGCCGGATGCCGCCGACGGCTTCACCGATCACACCGAAGGCGGCACGCTTGTAGTTGGGACCGGACTGTCCGTAGCCCGACACCTGCACCAAAATCGCGTCCGGATTGACGGCGCCGATGACGTCGGCATCGAGCCCCCACTTGGCGAGCTGTCCCGGCTTGAAGTTCTCGACCACGGCGTCGACTTCGCGGATCAGTTTCTTGACGATCTCGATGCCTTCCGGCTTGCGGAGATTGACCGTGACGGATTTTTTGTTGCGGCCATGCACCGACCACCAAATCGAGGTCGGATCGCCGTCGATCATCTCGCCCCAGCTGCGGACCGGATCGCCGGTGCCGGGTGGCTCGATCTTGATCACTTCAGCGCCGAGATCGGCGAGCACTCGGGTCGCGAAGGGGGCGGCGATGAAGTGACCGAGTTCGAGAATCCGAAGTCCGTTCAATGGTCCTTGCACGGCGCCTTGCTCATTCATGATCTTTGCCCTCTCACGTTTCTATTTTTCAATCGGTCTCGCCGTCGTAATTGGAAACCTCGACCAGATTGCCGTCGGGGTCACGGAAATATACAGACGAGATCGGCCCGGTGGCGCCAGTACGCGGTGACGGCATCAGTTCGATGGCGACGCCGGCGGCTTGCAGGTGCCGCACCACGTCCGCGATCGGCATCCGGGTGATCAGGCAAAAATCGCCGCCGCCCGGCGCCGGGCAGAGCGCCTTCGGTTCCAACTCACGCCCAGCCGGGTGCAGGTTGATCTTCTGGCGCCCGAACTTGAGCGCCGTCCGCCCGGCGCCGAACACTTCACGGGTCATGCCGAGCGCGAGCTGGTAAAAGTCACAGGTGGCGTCGATGTCGCGCACAGTGAGGACGAAATGGTCGATGCGGTCGATGATGCTGGCGGTCACTCGGATGTCCTTAAATGTATTTTCGTTGTGCAAGCTATGCGAAAGGCCCATATCTCAACAGTTAAGGGGGCGCAGAAGCTAGCCTTGGTGATATTCTAAATTAGCCGCCTTTCGTGGGAAAATGCGATGTCGCTGTTTGTCGCACGCTTGGGATCGGGCATCATTAACGAATTTGAAATCACCGCTAATGTATGGGTAAGCGTCGAGATTCGATTATAAATTGGAGGCCCCGATGGGTTTATTCGACCGCAAAAAGAAGCCTGTCGCGAGTAAGGGATACGATGGACCGCCCATCGATCCGGAATGGGCCCGCAACCGCAACGGCAAGTTCTTCCGGCTGATTCATTTCGATCCGGTCGTCGAAGGCCTTAGGGGTGTCGGCGGTGTGTTCCTCATCTGGCACTCTGGCGTCAAGCCGAAATGGGTCCATGTCGGCATGACGACGGAACTCGCGGGCGCCATCGACGCCGCCAAGGATAACGAAGACATCATGGAGTATGAAATTAACGGCGGCCTGTTCATCACCTGGTCGACGATCAAACCGGAATTCCGCCCGGGCGTGCTGCGCTATCTGCATGAGAACATGGACACCGCCGTGCCAAACCCGGCGGTCAAAGGCATCACGGCCGAACCGATCAAGGTCCAGCAACCAGGGCGCCGCGAGCAAGCCCCGAGCTGACAGCAATCCCGGCCGGAAATTAGGCCGCCGCCCTGGCACGGCCCTCGACGATCGAGACGATGCCGTCCAAGATCGCGTTCAAATCAAAATCCTTCGGCGTGTAGACGGCGGCGACGCCAGCCGCGATCAGGGTCGCCTCGTCATCGGGCGGAATGATGCCGCCGACCACCACCGGCACGTCGCCGATGCCGGCATTGGCCATCAGCTTGATGATGTCGGTGACCAAAATCACGTGCGATCCGGACAGGATCGAAAGCCCGATCACGTGCACGCCTTCCTGCACCGCCCCCGAAACGATTTCGTCCGGCGTCAGGCGGATACCTTCGTAGACGACCTCAAAGCCGGCATCCCGGGCCCGCATGGCGATTTGCTCGGCACCGTTTGAATGGCCATCCAAGCCCGGCTTGCCGACCAGCATCTTGAGCCGCGTTCCGAGTTGGTCTTGCAAGGCGTCGACGCGAGCCCGGATCGCCAAGGTTGCGTCCTGGCCGCGGCCGAGCGCGCCGCCGACGCCGGTCGGCGCCCGGTATTCGCCAAAGACATCCCTTAGCACCCCGGCCCATTCGCCGGTTGTGACTCCGGCGTGCGCGGCGATGATCGAGGCCGGCATCAGATTTCGGTCCTCGGCGGCGGCGGCTCTCAGTTCCGCCAGCGCCGCCGTGACCGCCGCCCCGTCGCGGGCCGCCCGCCAGGCATTCAGCCGCTCGATCTGTTCGCGCTCGACCGCGGGATCGACGGCGAGGTAAGCGCCCTCGCCGGTCGCCAAGGGCGATGGCTCGGCCTCGGTGAAACGGTTGACGCCGACCACAATCTGCGCACCGGATTCGATAGCCGACAAGCGGGCCGCGTTGGATTCGACTAGGCGCCTTTTCATATAGCTGTTCTCGACCGCGGCGACGGCCCCACCCATGGCGTCGATCTCAGCCATCTCGGCCAGGGCCTCTAGCTTGAGGGCCTCGACCTTGGCCGCCACCACCGGCGAGCCGTCGAACAGATCGCCGTATTCCAATAGGTCGGTCTCGTAAGCGACGATCTGCTGCAGCCGAAGCGACCACTGCTGATCCCAGGGTCTGGGCAGTCCGAGCGCTTCGTTCCAAGCCGGCAATTGCACCGCCCGGGCGCGGGCGTTCTTGGAAAGGGTGACCGCCAGCATTTCCAACAAGATCC
>JAQBZY010000158.1 GCA_027620395.1 Pseudomonadota bacterium | reverse complement strand
ACAGTCAGTCCCGAAAACGAAGTTGCGCCTTGAGCATCAGGTTGCTACTTTTGCAACAGGTCTATTGGGCGGCCAAAAAGTGTCGGAAACCGTATATTCAGAGGTGGACGCACAATTAGTCTGACACTGGAAAGATGATTTGACGACTGCCCATATAAGGGCTGCGTTAAGAAAAAAACAGGGATGGCGCACATATCATGACGGACAGCAATGACCCGCTGGTTCGGTTTAAGGAAGTTCAGAAAAGTTACGACGGCGAAGTGCTAGTCGTAAAAAATCTAAACCTCGACGTGGCACGGGGTGAATTCCTGACCATGCTTGGGCCCTCGGGTTCGGGCAAAACCACATGCTTGATGATGCTGGCCGGGTTCGAGCCGGCGACGCACGGCGAAATATATCTGGACGGACAGCCGATCAATGACGTGCCGCCGCACAAACGCGGGATCGGCATGGTGTTCCAGAATTACGCCCTGTTTCCGCATATGTCGGTGGCCGAAAACTTGGCGTTTCCGCTCGAAGTCCGGAACATGGGCAAAGCCGAGATCGAGACGCGGGTTAAGAAGGCGCTCTCCATGGTTCAGCTCGACGCCTTTGGCGGCCGCCGGCCGGCGCAGCTTTCGGGCGGTCAGCAGCAACGTGTCGCGGTTGCCCGCGCGCTCGTCTTCGACCCGGTGTTGGTCTTGATGGATGAGCCCCTGGGCGCCCTCGACAAGCAGCTCCGCGAGCAAATGCAGTACGAAATCAAGCACATCCACGAAAACCTCGGCGTCACCGTCGTCTACGTGACGCACGATCAGTCGGAAGCGTTGACCATGTCGAACCGGATTGCCGTTTTCAATGACGGCATCATCCAGCAGTTGGCACCGCCGGCGGATTTGTACGAACGGCCAGACAATGCCTTCGTGGCGCAGTTCATCGGCGAGAATAACACCCTTTCAGGTGTCGTTAAGTCGATCGATGGCGACACCGTGATCGCCGACGTCAACGGCTTCACGATCATGGCGCTCAAGGTTAATGTCGGCGCGGTCGGCGAACGAACGACGTTGTCGCTGCGCCCGGAACGGGTCGAGGTGAACCCGCCCGATGGCAAATGCGAAAACGTTTTCAATGCCGAGATCAAGGAGCTGATCTATCTCGGCGATCACATCCGGACCCGCGCCAGCATCTGCGGCAACGACGAGTTCATCGTCAAGGTGGCGAACGCATCAGGGCACGCCGCGCTGCGTGTCGGGGTGACCGCGAAATTCGGATGGTTGAAGGAAGATTGCCGGGCGTTGGATGCCTAATATCCAACACCGGAATGGGGAGCCCAACTCCTGGGGTGCTCCCCACCCCAACGGGGGGGCTGGGCAAACCGGCTGAAACCGGTACGCCCACAAGGAGTAGAACAGTGAGCAAACAGGGAGTTTTATGCCGATGACGATCAAGATGAACTTTAAGACCTTCGCGGCGGCGGGCGCGTTGCTCGTCGGCACGATGGCCTTCGGGGCCGCTCAGGCCGCCGAAAGTCTGACCGTTGTTTCGTGGGGCGGTGCCTACACGAAGTCGCAGGTCGAGGCCTACCACAAGCCGTTCACCAAAAAGACCGGCATCGAAATCAAGTCGGAAAACTACAACGGCGGTCTTGCCGAAATTAAAGCCCAGGTCGAAGCCAAAAACGTGACTTGGGATATCGTCGACTTGGAACTGTCGGACGTGGTCCGTGGTTGCGATGAAGGCTTGCTGGAAAAGATCGACCTCTCGAAGCTGCCTGCCGGCTCCGACGGCAAAGCTGCGAAGGACGACTTCTTGCCGGGCACGCTGCATGACTGCGCCGTGGCGACGATCGTCTGGACGACGATTTACGCCTATGACAGCAGCAAGTTCAAAGGCGCCAAGCCGACCACCATCGCCGACTTCTTCGACATCAAGAAGTTCCCGGGCAAGCGTGGTCTCCGCAAGAACCCGAAGGTCACCCTCGAGTTTGCGCTGATGGCCGATGGCGTCGCGCCGGGCGATGTCTACAAGACGCTGGCCACCAAGGCCGGTCAGGATCGCGCCTTAAAAGTGCTCGACACGATCAAGGGCAGCACGGTGTGGTGGGAAGCCGGCGCGCAACCGCCGCAGCTTTTGGCCGACGGTGAAGTCGTCATGACCACCGCCTACAACGGCCGCATCTTCAATGCCGCCGCGGCGGAAGGGAAGCCGTTCGAGATCGTTTGGGACGGTCAGGTGTGGGACTTGGATCTCTGGGGCATTCCGAAAGGCGCCAAGAACAAAAAGGCGGCCATGGACTTCCTGGTGTTCTCGACGACGACCGAACAACTTGCCGCGCAGGCGTCGTGGATTTCCTACGGCCCGGCCCGCAAATCGTCGATCCCAAAAATCGGCTCTTATGCCACCAAGCCGGATATGAAGATGGGGCCGCACATGCCGACGGCACCGGCCAACTTCAAGAAGGCGCTGCAGAACAGCCCGTCGTTCTGGGCCGACTATCAGGATGAGTTGAACCAGAAGTTCAACGCCTGGCTGACGAAGTAAGATGACCATCCGGGGGCGGCGGAGACGCCGTCCCCGGAGTCGATCACCGGAATCGATTCTAGGAATGGCAGTGAAATCATAATGACCAACGCCGCCAACGCCATCGCCGGGTTGGAAACTGCGGACGGCACGCCGCTCAAGGCCGCGCTGGCCCGGGCCCTGCGGCGCAAGCGCATGCGGGCAGTTTTGTTGGTCATGCCATTGTTTATCTTTGTATTTTTGACCTTTCTTTATCCGATCGGATTGATGCTGTTCCGCTCCATCGACAATCCGTTGGTGTCCGAACACATGCCGCGGACGGTTGCCGCGTTGAAAGATTGGACCGCCGACGATCTGCCCGGCGAAGCAGCCTTTGCCGCTCTCACCCAGGATCTTGAGGACGCGCGGAAATCCGGTGCGGCGGGCCGGCTGGCGACCAATCTCAACTATCAAACCGGCGGGCTCCGCAGCACCATCACTCGGACAGCGCGCCAGGCCGGCAAGTTGGAGGCGCCGTTCAAGGAGAAACTGATCGAAATCAGCCCGGCTTGGGGCAATATCGAAACCTGGGCGACGATCAAGCTCTTGAGCGACCGCTTTTCGATGGTTCAGTACGCTGCCGCGCTCGACCGCAAATACGACATTCATCAGAACGTCGTGCCGTTGCCGGAAGACCAACAAATCTATGTGACGTTATTCATGCGAACGCTGTGGATGAGTATCGTCGTCACGGTGTCGTGTTTGTTGCTTGGATTTCCAATCGCCTACATGCTGGCCAGCCTGCCGTTGAAGCATTCCAATTTGCTGATGATCCTGGTGTTATTGCCGTTCTGGACGTCGCTTCTGGTCCGGACCACGTCGTGGATCGTCTTGTTGCAAACCCAGGGCGTGCTCAATGACCTGATGGTGTTCTTCCACATCATCAACGATGCCGGCCGGGTGCAGCTGATTTTCAACGCCACCGGCACCGTCATCGCCATGACGCAAATCCTGCTGCCATTCATGGTGCTGCCGCTCTACAGCGTCATGAAGACCATATCGCCAACCTACATGCGCGCCGCTCAATCATTGGGCGCGCACCGGTTCTTGGCCTATGGCCGGGTCTATCTGCCGCAGACGCTGCCCGGCATTGGTGCCGGCTGCTTGCTGGTCTTCATTCTCGCCATCGGCTACTACATCACGCCGGCCCTGGTCGGTGGCCAGGACGGTCAGATGATTTCCAACATGATTGCGTTCCACATGCAGAAATCCCTGAATTGGGGGCTAGCCGCGGCGTTGGGCGGAATCCTACTGGTTGGCGTCATTATTCTCTATTGGGTCTATAACAAGATCGTTGGCGTCGAACGCCTTAAACTAGGGTAGGGGTCATGAGTCTCAGCACCATCTCGCTTCCCGATCATGCCGGTCCGTCCGAAATCATCTGGCATTACATCTACATCGTGATTTGTACCCTGGTGTTCATGTTTCTGATCGCGCCGTTGTTCGTGGTCATCCCGCTGTCATTCAATGCCGAGCCCTATTTCACCTTCACCAAGGAAATGATCTCCCTGAAGCCAGAGGCGTTTTCGCTACGCTGGTATCAGGATTTCCTATCCAAGGAGATTTGGCAGGTGTCGATCCGAAATTCGTTCGTCATCGCCTTCGGGTCGACGATCCTGGCGACGTTCCTGGGGACCCTGGCCGCGCTTGGCCTCAGCCGGCCGGAAATGCCATACCGGGCCGCCTTCATGGGGATATTGATCTCGCCGATGATCGTGCCGCTGATCATCACGGCGGCCGGCATCTTCTTCTTTTACGCCAGCCTAAACGACTATGTGCAGATGACCGGCAGCTATTTCGGCATCATCATCGCCCACACTGTTCTTGGCACGCCCTTCGTCGTCATTACCGTGACCGCGACGCTGTTTGGCTTCGATCAGTCGTTGGTTCGGGCCGGTGCCATGCTCGGCGCCGATCCGACGACGGTGTTTTTCAAGATCATCATGCCGTTAATCTTGCCGGGCGTGATTTCCGGCGCCTTGTTCGCGTTCGTGACGTCGTTCGACGAGGTGGTCGTGGTGCTGTTCGTCGCCAGCGTCGATCAGCAGACGATTCCGCGCCAGATGTGGGCCGGCATCCGCGAACAGATCAGTCCGACCATTCTGGCGGTGGCGACAATCCTGATCTGCGTCTCGATCATGCTGTTGGCGACGGTCGAACTGCTGCGGCGGCGGTCGGAGCGGCTGCGCGGTATCTCCCCCGGCTGAACGGCTTGCAGCTCAATCCTTGACCACGAGTTCCTGCGGCAAATTACAAAGCCGCAGGGCGCCGGTTTCCGTCACTAAAACGCATTCACTGATCTCGATCCCCCAGTCATCAATCCAGATTCCCGGGATCACGTGCAGTGTCATGCCGGGCCGAAGTTCGGTCCGGTCACCGGGCCGGATCGAAAGGGTATGTTCGCCCCAATCCGGCGGATAGTTGAGGCCGGTCGAGTATCCCATCCGTGATTCCTTGACGATGCCATGCGGTTGCACCACGGCGTTCCAAGACGAATGAACCGTGCCTATCCGCTTGACACCCACACCCACTACATCTAGTGTGGGTTCAAAGCGGATAGGTGGGGT
>JAQBZY010000157.1 GCA_027620395.1 Pseudomonadota bacterium | reverse complement strand
TGCTTCATTTGCGCCCGCGAAGCGGTCAAGCGGATGTCGACCAAGCATGGCGGCAAGGGCGGCGCCATCGTCAATGTCTCGTCGGGCTCGGCCAATCTCGGCAATCCCGGGATCGGGGTGCTGTATGCGGCATCGAAGGGGGCGGTCAATTCGTTTGGCATCGGTCTCAGCCAGGAAGTCGCCGCCGAAGGCGTGCGCGTCAATACCGTGGCGCCGGGCATGACCCGGACCGACATGCCGGGCGCCGACCGGATCGCCACCCAGGCGGCCAAAATCCCCATGGGCCGGGTCGCGGAGCCGGAAGAAATCGCCGAGGCGATCTATTGGCTATTGTCCGACAGGGCCGGCTACATCGCCGGCGCCAATATCCGGGTCGGCGGCGGACGGTTGTGAGCCTGCCTGAATATCTGACCAACGGCCCGGACCAGGCGGCATTGACACTGGCGTTGGCGCACGGTGCCGGCGCGCCGATGGACAGTCCGTTCATGGTTGCCATCGCCGAAGGGGTGGCGGCGGCGGGATTCCGGGTGATTCGGTTCGAGTTTCCGTACATGGCCGAGCAGCGCAATACCGGCGCCAAGAAGCCGCCAAATCCCGAGCGGGTTCTGCTCGATACCTGGCTCGCCGTGATCTCGGATATCGGCGCCGAACGCCTCGTCATCGGCGGCAAATCCATGGGCGGGCGGATGGCCAGCATGGTCGCCGACGCGTCCGGGGTGCGGGGGCTCGCGTGCTTGGGCTATCCGTTCCATCCGCCGAGCCGGCCGGAGAAGCTCCGCACCGCGCATTTGGCAAATCTGCAGACCCCGACGCTGATCTGCCAGGGCGAGCGCGACCCGTTCGGAACGCCCGGCGAAGTCGCCGGCTACAGGCTCGCCAAGTCGATCCGCCTGCATTGGCTAAAGGACGGCGATCATTCGTTGAAACCCAGAAAATCGTCGGGCCGTACCGAGGCGCAAAACCTCGGCGAAGCGGCCGCCGCCATCGTCACCTTCATGCGGGGGCTGGCGGCCTAGCGCTCAAGCGCGATAAGCTTGAAGACGTGCGGACACGGCGTTCAATCGGAGACCCGGCATGCAGCTCGATCACATCAACATCTACACCTCGGATTTGGCCGGCACCGTCGGATTTTTCGAGACCGTTCTCGGCCTCAAGACCGGTTACCGGCCGCCATTCACATTTGCTGGAGCTTGGATGTATGGCCCCGCCGACGAACCGGCGGTCGTGCATCTGGTGGAGGACGCCGCCGTCGGCCCCGGCGACACCGGGCCGCTCGATCATGTCGCGTTCCGGGACCAAGACTTGGATGCGTTGACGGCGCGCCTCGATCAAGCGGGCCTCCGCTTTGAGGTTCGGGTGATCCCAAGATCCGGCGACCGGCAGGTGTTCTTTGTCGCCCCCTTCGGCCTCAAGATCGAGGTCAATTTCCCGCCCCCGGCATGAGCCAGCATGACTTCCGAGTCGGAATATGCCAACCATTTGCGGGACGCCCTGGCACCACTCGGCGACATCCGGGTTCGGCGCATGTTCGGCGGCGCCGGACTGTTTTTGGAAGACACCATGTTCGGACTGATTTCCGAGGATTCCCTGTTCCTCAAGGCCGACGATGAGAACCGCCCCGACTTCGAGGCCGAGGGGCTTCAGCCGATCACCTATGAGCGGCTCGGCCGTACCATCGCCCTTTCCTATTGGGAGGCGCCGGAGCATCTCCTCGACGACCCGGACGCATTGTTGCGCTGGAGCCGGCGGGCTTGGCAGGCGGCCAGGCGTTCCGCCGCCGGAATGTCGAAGCGCCGGCGGCCCAAGCGGAAAGCTCAGCGCAAATGACCGCCGATCCGAACCGCATCCGCAAACGCTCGCTTAGCATTGCCGGCCACGCGACCAGCGTTTCCATCGAAGATGCCTTCTGGGACCGGCTTGCTGTGATCGCCAAGCGGCGCGGGATCAGCGTCAGCGCCTTGATCCGCGAAATCGATCAAACCCGGACCGGCAATCTTTCGAGCGCGATCCGGATCTTCGTGTTACTGACCAAAGATCCGCTTGAGGCCTAGAAGCGGAACAACTTTTTCAATAGTTTTTCCGGGCTCGACGGCTGTTGCTGTTGCTGTTGTTGTTGTTGTTGTTGCTGTTGCTGTTGTTGTTGCTGTTGTGGTTGTTGCTGCTGTTGTGGTTGTTGGGTGCCGCCGGTTTGCGATCCTGTCGTCGGCTGCTGACCGCCGCCGAGAATCCCCTGCAAAACGTTACCCAAGCCCGGCACTTTCTTTTCGAGCCCCTTGAGGCCCGGGATCGGCAATCCGCCGCTACCGCTGGCGAAGGATGGCGTTTGAATCTTGACGTTCGGTTTGTCGATATCACCGCTGACCGAGAACGGAATTTGCGACGGTACTTCCTTGACGGTGGATAGCAGCGCGCCCAGCAAGCCCTGTGATAAAACGACGTTGCCGTCGACGTTCATGGTCCATGAGGGTAGGCTGACATTTCCCTTCATCACGCCCTCATAGAGATTGGACACGATCTTGGTGTCGGACGTGCTGACGACGCCGTTTTGAATGTTGAAGGTGCTGGTCAAATCTGCCAGGCTCGGGCCCTTCTTGCCACCGGCGCCGAACAGACCTCCAAGCCCGCCGTTCAAAAGTTCGACCACCTGCATCAACGGCCCGAGCGCCAGACCGATGATCGGCAAATCCCCCAATGATGACTTGCCGGACATGTTCCGAACCTCAATGGCGCCCTTGCCGCCGAGGGCGGAGATCCAGTCGGCGACGCTGACGCCGGCCGACGCAACCTCGACCCGGCTGGTCAAGGCCCCAGACGAGCCGCTGATCCCGGCCGCCTCGCCGGCCTTGCCGATGTCCATGCCGGCGACGGCGAGCGACGCGCCGAGGTTTGGCTTGGCCGTACTGGCGTCGATCCGGGCCGCGCTGGAAAAGCTACCGTCGAAGACCTTGCCGGACAGTTGCTTGACGTCGAGAACGCCGCCGGCCAGCGACGAGGTCAGCCGGGCATCTTCGAGCGCATACCCATGATAGGTCACTTTCGGCGACGTGAACGCGATGTCGGCGTCGGCGGCCTTAAGGGCGGAAAAATCCATCGCCGTGCGCGGCCAACGGGTGGACACGGCGGCGATCAGTTGGCGCAAATCGAAACCACCGTCGCCAGCCGTCCCCGGTGTCCAGTGCAGCGCCGCCGGTTGCACGGTCGGTGTTGCCGCCGCCGATTTCATGACCGGCAGGAACGGATCGACGACGATCGGGCCGGCGCCCAGATTGGCGGAGATTTTCGGACGTTGGCCGGCGAGTAGCACCTTGGCGTCGCCGGCCAGCTTGACGGCGCCCAATTGCGCCGCGATGCCGGCAAACGACCATGCGTCGGCGCCGCCCTTGACCGTCGATGAAATGTCGATGCCGCCGATCTTGCCGCTGGGTTTGTAAGTCGCGCCCAGTCGGCGCATCAGATCGACGGTATTGGAATGGCGAACCCGAACACCCAGATCAAGCATGTTTACCGGATCGAACGGCCGAACCCGGCCCTTGGCGTCGATATCGGCGGCCAGCGCCTGGATGTTCACCTTGACCGCCGGCGCATCAAGGGCACCATCGAGATCGAGCGCAACCTTGACGTCGCCAAAGGATTTCGCCGGCACCGGTAATTCGATACCAAGCAATTTCGCCAATCCAGCCGGATCGCCGACGGCCGCCCGGAGCGCCAGCGCCTTGGCGCTTGGCGTTCCGCCCAAACCGGTAAGCACACCGCTTAGATTGGCGGCGACGCCGGCGGCATTTCCGACGCTCGCCTTCTTGATGCTCAGCGCGCCGTTGACGAGAGTGAGATCGACAGAAATATCGCGCGCCGGAATTCCCTGGGCTTTCAGATATCCGATTTTGGCCTGAAAATTGACGTCGAACGCCGCCAGCGGCTTCAAGGCCGCGAAAGCGTCCTTGGAAGCGGCGGGCGCTGGTGTCGCTGGCGAACCGTTTGCCGGCTGCTTGCCGGCCTTATCGGGTTTCGGCGCGGGGGCTGAGCTCTTCTTTCCCGCTGGCTGCAGATAAGCGTCGAGATCGAACTTGTCGACATCGATTGCGGCGCCGATGCCGATCCGCTCGCGGAGCGCCACCGTGACGCCGCCTTTGATCTTGGTTTCGCCGATCTGCGCCTCGAGACCAGCCACCGTCAGTTGTTGCGGCGTCGCCCTGATTTGCGCCTTGCCTTTGATTGCGCCGGGCTTGCCGGCGCGAAGGCCTGAAGGCGTCACATCGAGCCAACGCATCAATGCCACTGGTTCGCGGACCGTGAACTCCGCCTCGCCTTCGAAGGACGGCTCGCCGTTCTTGGCGGTCAGGAACCCGAATACCGCCAGATCGGATTTTCCAGGCGCCTGCGCCGAGAGCTGGCTCAGCGTCACTTCGCCGTTGGCGAGTTCGACATTGAGAACGGCGTTTCGAAGCGCGTCGCCGTGATAGGAAATGGCGCCGATTTTAAGGGCCGCTTGGACATTGACATCCTTTGGTAGTTGGAACGGCGTTTTCGCCGCCGGCGCTTGCTGGACCGGGGCGGCGGGGCTGCTTGCGGTGGCCACCGGTTTCGCCGGCGCCGCCTTGATCCAGGCGTCGGCGTCGACGCTGTCGATCGAAAGCTCAACCTTGATTTTGGGCTTGCCATCCAGATCCGCCTCGACACTACCCTTCCCCGATGCGCCGCCAAGCTTTATCGCCAGATCGGACAGCGATACCCGCGCCGCCGACGCATCGAGCTTGCCTTTCATTTCCAGCGGCTGGCGAGCCGGCGGCGGCAAAGCCTGGCCAGCCCCGAAGGCTTCGGCGATCTTGCCGATGTCCTTGCTGGCGATTTGCAGATCACCAAGAAATCTTGGTTTGTCTTGAAGTCCATTGACAGTGCCGGCCATCGTGACCGTCGCCCCATCGCCGACACGGATGCCAAAATCGAGCGGAAAAGTTCGATTCTCGATGATGCTGCCGATGTTCAGATTGACGCCTAGCGCCAATCCGCGCGCCTTCAACGATCCCGACGCCTTGACTGGCCCGGCGAGCGTTGCCGCGGCGACCGTCAGATTGATGTTTTCGATTTTCTCCGCCGTTCCCGACGTGACGTCGAAA
>JAQBZY010000156.1 GCA_027620395.1 Pseudomonadota bacterium | reverse complement strand
TTCAGGGCGAGGGTCCGAGGGCCGGGCCGCCCGGCACCGATCTTGCGGCCATCGACGGATCGGACCGGCATGATGCCGCCCGCCGTCGAGGTCAGGAAAACCTCATCGGCGGACGACAAGGCGCTCCGGCTCAGTGCCCCGGCCACGACGTGATCGCCGGCAACGGTGATCAGTTCCATCGCCGTCTTCCGTGTGACCCCTTCCAGAACGCCGGTTCCGGGTGTGATCCACGTACCACTGCTAAAGGCGAACACATTGAAACCCGGCCCTTCGCTGACGTCGCCTTGGGCATCGAGCGTGAGTGCCGTCTCGGCGTCCGTCTCGTAGGCCTGAAACAGGGCCTGGATGAGATCGCCCCAGTGAAAATTCTTGGCCCTCGGGTCGATCGAGCCCGGCGGAATGCGTTGAATATCGGTCACCCGGATGTCGATACCGGCATCCAGACGCTCAGGCGGCACGATCCAAATATACGGGACCACATAGGCGTAAAAAGCATTGATGCAGTCGCGGGGATCGCGCGTACCCTTGGGATTGACGCCCCGCGTCGTCATCATCGAGACATAGGCGCGGCGCAGCCCGGTCCGGGCGACACATTGCTCGATGATGCGGCGGATATCCGTGGCGTCGTGCGGGCAGACCAGACGCATGTGGCGCATGCTGGCGTGGAAGCGCTCCAGATGATCGTCCAGGCGGAAGAACGCTCCGTCCCATACGCCGACGACATCGTATGTGACGTCCGACTTGATGAAGCCCCAATCGGCGAGTGGAATCGTTGCCTCGGCCATCGGCACGAACTGGCCCCGCGCAAAGGCACAGCCGGAGGCGTAAATATTCGGGGTATCGCTGTTTTTCATGGCGCATCATGGACGCCGGGCAGGCTTGAAATCAATGCTTGGCTCGCCTCCCCGTCACCGCCGCCTGCGCGGGGGCGGTACGGCCTTGGTATAACGTCAGGTGTCGAGCCACGCCGCGAGCGGCGCTTTCAAATTATCGAACGGCTGATAGCCCATTGTCAGCAGCGCCGCCTTGCCGTCCGCGACGCCGATCAGGGTCGGAAATCCGCCGATGTCGGTGCGGTGCGTATAGGCGAAGTCGGCGAGGGTTTCCTCCTTTGTCGCCTTGTCGTCGAAACTGATCTGGAAATCCGTCGCCGGAATGCCGATTTCGCCGGCGAGCTCGGTTAAAGTCTCGGTGTCCGTGATATCGCGGTTCAGGGCGTAGAACGCCCGGTGCAGGTGGGTCAGCATCGGAAATGCCAATTCCGGATCGAGGCGGCGGACGGCGACCACGGCCCGGCAAGGCGGTTCGGTGTCGTAGACAAATCCATCCCGCTCGAAGAACGCAAAGTCGAAGGGCTGGCCCGAGGCTTCGTGCACGTGGCCCCAATGTTCGCGGGTCGCCGCTTTCGAGTGCTCCGTCATTGCCTTTTCGGTGAACGGCCTAAGCCCGCCCAGGAACAGCTGCACTTGGGCCTTGCCCGCGGCCAACTCGCGGATGCGCGCCATCGCCGGCTCGAAGCCCCAGCACCACGAACACATCGGATCGGCGAAGTAGAGCAGCGTCTTTGGCATGCGGCAGTTTAGCGAGTCCGGATGATCCGGCATAATTTTTATCCTTCATCCTTCGAGACGCGTGTCGACGCACGCTCCTCAGGATGAGGATTGCCAAAATTGACCTCATCGTGAGGAGGCGCGCAGCGCCGTCTCGAAGGATGAGGCGTGCAGCCCGCCTTGCGGCGCGGAGTCGTTGGGCGTAAAACCCTGATAGGATAGACGAAACGCCTCAAGGAAATCCTAGATGACCGATCCGACGCCGTCTTTTCCGACCACCCGGATGCGCCGCAACCGCAGGACGCCATGGCTGCGCCGCTTGGTCGCCGAGCAAGTCCTTTCCGTCGACGATCTGATCTGGCCGATCTTCGTGATCGAGGGCAAAGCCAAGCGCGAGCCGATCCCGTCGATGCCGGGCGTGGTGCGCTACACCTTGGACGAGGCGGCGGCGGCGGTCGAGGAAGCAGGCGGCCTCGGCATCCCGATGATCGCGCTGTTCCCCTACACCGATCCGACGTTGAAAACACCGGACGCCCGTGAGGCCTGGAACGAGGACAACCTGATTTGCCGCGCTGTGCGTGCCATCAAGAAGGGTGTCCCCGAAGTCGGCGTCATGTGCGATGTCGCCTTGGACCCGTTCAACTCGGATGGTCACGACGGCATCGTCAAGGGCTGTATCATTCTAAATGACGAGACGGTGGACGCGCTTTGCCGCCAGTCGCTCGTGCAGGCCGAGGCCGGCTGCGACGTGATCGCGCCCTCCGATATGATGGACGGACGCATCGGCGCCATCAGAAAGGCGCTCGACGATGCCGGCATGGCCGATGTCGCGATCATGTCCTATGCGGCGAAATTTGCGTCCGGGTTTTATGGCCCGTTCCGCGATGCCGTCGGATCGACCGGCGCGCTCAAGGGCGACAAGAAGACCTACCAGATGAACCCTGCGAACGGCGACGAGGCGATCAGGGAAGTGGCGCTAGACATCGCCGAGGGCGCCGACATGGTGATGGTGAAACCGGGGCTGCCGTATCTCGATATCGTTTGGCGGGTCAAGGACGCCTTCGGCATGCCGACCTTCGCCTACAACGTATCGGGCGAATACGCCATGCTTAGGGGGGCGGCCGACGCCGGCTGGATCGAATACGAAAAGACCATGCTGGAGGCGCTGACCAGCTTCAAACGGGCCGGTGCCGATGGTGTGCTGAGCTATCACGCCATCGACGCGGCCAGGCTTTTGAAAGCCGGCTGAGATAGCCCGTCGCCCCGGACTTGCATGCCTCTGACTTGATCGGGATCACGGGATCCACTCTTCGGACAGTGGATTCCGGAACAGTGCTTCGCACCGTCCGGAATGACGAAGAACAATATGACGAGGGAAAGAGCTTACGCCGCCTTCGGTTCGTAGCTGATATCGAGCAGGCGGTCGATATCGAGGATGATCAGCAGCCGGTCTTTCAGGCGGTAGATGCCGGTAGAGTACTCGCGCCACTTCGGGTCGAGGGTGCGCGGCGTCTTTTCATGGAGTTCGTTGGTCAGGCCGATGACGTCGCCGATGCCGTCGACCAAAAGCGTATAGAGATCTGGCCCCCGCTCCACCGTGACGCCGATGCTCTTGCCTTTTTCGAAGTCGATCGGTTTAAGGCCCAAGCGGACCCGGACGTCGATGACGGTAACGATGCGGCCGCGCAGGTTGATCGAGCCCCGCACCGCCGGCGGTGCCAACGGGATCGAGGCGATCCTTTGCGGCTGCAGAATGTCTTGGACTCGGCGCACCGGAACGCCGAACAACTGATCGGCGATGAGGAAGGTAACGAACTCCTCAAGGCTCTGCCCCGGATGCGTGACCAGATCCGTTGGCAATCGTTCGGCAATGGCATTGGACATCGAAATCGGTCCTTTTCGTCATTTCAAGCGCAGTCCACCGGGGGACTTTACGGGGCCGACCGTCGATCGAAAAGTAAATTGTTCCTTTATCGCAAGGGCTTTTCCAGAAAATTGCGTACAACGTTGATCTGATCTGCGGCCACCAGCGCCGGCGCGTGGCCAATGCCGTCGAATTCGACAAGATCGGCCTTTGGGCCGCGGCGGCGCATTTCGGCCGCCGTTTCGGATAGCAATAGGTCCGACTGCCGGCCTCGCAGCACCAGGACCTGGGCATTGAATCCGATCCCAGACCGGCCACAAATCGACATCCGCGAGCGGTCCGGCGTGGAATGAGTCGGCAATGGCCGGGTCGTAGTGCAAGCTAACCCGGCCGTCTCCGGTCTTCACCGCGCCATGCGCCGCGAGGTGCGCCCAATGCACATCGTCGAGCGGGCCGAACTGCGCATGCACATGACGGAGATAAACTTCCAGATCCTTGACGCTGCCGAACACCGGCGCCGCGCCGACGTAACTGGCGATCCGTTCCAGTGCCGCCTTCGGAATGAAGGGGCCGATGTCGTTGACGACCAGCCGGCGGATCGGTGTTCCCGGTTGCGCCGCCAGCATCATGCCGATCAATCCGCCCATCGAGGTGCCGATCCAGTCGACCCGCTCGGCGCCGATGTGCGCCATCAGGGCCGCCATGTCGGCGACGTAGGTCGGATAGGCATATTCGGCTGGATTGGCTAGCCAGTCGCTGCCGCCACGGCCAGGCGCGTCGACGGAGACGACTCGCGTCTCGGTCGCCAGCGCCGCCGCCAGCACGTCGAAATCGCGGGCATTCCGAGTGAGACCGTGCGCGCAGACGATGGCGTGCCGGCCGCCGACAGGCCCCCAGTCGGTATAGGCGACTCGGTGAAAGCCGCCCTTGCTCAGGCTCAGGAAACTTCCGGCGCGGGGTGGGGCTGGGATCATCGCCGGATCATTGGCGATGCCGGGCCGAGTGGCAAGTGCGTGGACGCATCCTTCGAGACGGACCTGCGGTCCTCCTCAGGATGAGGTATGGCCCATGGACATCCTTCGAGACGGATCTGCGGTCCTCCTCAGGATGAGGTATGGCCCGTGGACATCCTTCGAGACGGACCTGCGGTCCTCCTTAGGATGAGGCACATAAAAATTACCTCATCCTGATGAGGCGCGAAGCGCCGTCTCGAAGGATGTGAAAGTTAAATCACGTCCTTGTCGCGAAAGGCGGCGATTTCGGCGGCGCTCAAGCCAAGCAACTCGTGCAAGATCTCGTCGGTGTGCTGACCGAGCATCGGCGGCGCCATCCGGTTTGTCGTCGGCGTTCCGGAGAGCTTCATCGGACTGTTGATCAGCTTCACCTTTTTCTTGCCCATGGCCGGGTGCGGTAACTCGACGCACATTCCCCTCGCCTGCACCTGCGGATCGTCAAACACCTGCTTCAGGTTGTTGATCGGACCGCAACTGACGTTGTTCTTTTCCAAATTTTCCAGCCAAAAGGCGGACGGCTTGGCGGCGACGATCTGGCGCAGCATCGGCACCAGTTCGTCGCGGTTCTTCAGGCGGTCGCCGTTTTTCTGGTAGCGCGGATCGGCGGCTAGATCGGGCCTGCCGGCGACATCGCAAAAGCGCTTGAACTGACCGTCGTTACCGACGGCGAGGATGATGCTGCCATCCGCGG
>JAQBZY010000155.1 GCA_027620395.1 Pseudomonadota bacterium | reverse complement strand
TGCGTTCATGTGCACCTTCAGTCCCAACATCGACGTTCTGATTATCGGCCGGATCATGCAGGGATTCTCGGCCGGCGTGATCCAGCCCCTCGTGCTCGCCACCATGGTCTCGGTGTTTCCAGCCAACCGCCGTGGCTTCGCGATCGGCATGTACGGCATGGGCGTGACCCTGGCGCCGAGCTTCGGCCCGCTCGTCGGCGGTTTCACCATCGACATCCTGACTTGGCGGCATGCCTTCCTGATGCCCCTGCCGCTGGTCGTCTTTGCCTTCGTGCTCGGCATGATCTTCATGCCGTCGAAGCGGTTCGAACGTCAATTGCCGCCGTTCGATTGGGCCGGGTTCATCCTTGTTTGCCTGTCGATCATTTGCTCCATGAGCGCCATTGGCAACGGGCACCGCTGGGGCTGGACCTCCGACAAGACGCTGCTGGTGGCGGCGTCCGCCGTCGTCGCCATGGCGCTGTTCATCCGCTCGCAGGTGAAATCGAAATCACCGTTACTCGACCCGACGCTGTTTCTGGACCCCCGCTTCGCCGCCGCGATGGCGATATCGTTCGCCTTCGGCGCCGGAAATTTCTCGACCAACTACGCGATTCCGCTGTTCGTCCAAACGGTACAGGGCTATTCGCCGACCCGCGCCGGCTTGGTCCTGGTGCCGGCGGGGCTGTTCCTGGTGTCGCTGATACCATTTTCGGGGCGCCTCGCCGACAACGTCGCGTCGCATATTCCGATCACCGCGGGATGTCTGATCTTTGCCGTCGCGACGTATATGATGTCGACGGCGGACGTGAACACCGCGTTCTGGACCATCGCATTTTTCGCCGTCCTGAGCCGCGGCGCCATCGGCCTGGTGATGCCAAATATGGGCGCGGCGGCGATGCGCGCCGTGACGCCGGACAAGCTCAATTTGGCCGCCGGTGCGTACAATTTCGTCCGCCAGTATGGCGGCGCCTTTGGCGTCAATTCGACGGCGGCGCTTTTGGAATACCGAACCGCACATCACGCCGATTGGCTGACCACGACCCAGACATCCGGCAACGATCTGACCCGTGAAGTCCTCGACAAAATCCGCCAACTGCTGACCGAAGGCGGTCTCGCCGAAACCGCCCGCGATTGGGGCGCTTATGATTTCCTGGGCCGGGTCATCTACGCCCAGGCCCGGACGTTCGGGTTCCAAGACACGCTGTTGTTGGTCTCGACGGTGTTCATCGTCGCGCTGATCCCTTGCTATATCCTGTCCAAAACCCGGCAACGCTGATCATTTTCAGCCGATCCCGGTAAATTTCCCCTCTCGGTCTCGCATGACCCGGTCAAGTAACCATCTTGACCAGGAGACAGGCATGCATGCCCTTGCCGGAATCGCCGACCGCACGCCCCTCACCGACGCCGAGCGCTTGGACCGGCTGCGCCTGATCCGCAGCGAAAATGTCGGCCCGGTGACCTTCTTCCGCCTGCTCGAACAGTTCGGCTCGGCCGGCAGGGCCTTGGACGCACTGCCCAATCTGGCCCGCCGGGGCGGCCGCAAGGCGGCTCTCAAGATCGCACCAAAGGCAGCGGCGGCGGCGGAAATAGACAATTTGAGAGAACTTGGCGGCCAGCATGTCTATTGGGGCGACGCTGGTTATCCGCCGCTGCTGGCCGAGATCGACGACGCACCGCCGGTCTTGCTGGTGTTGGGGCACGCGCATCTCTTGACCAAGAAGGCGATCGCGGTGGTCGGATCGAGAAACGCGTCGATCAACGGCCGGCGCTTCGCCGCCGACATGGCCCGCTATCTTGGCGAAGCAGGGTTCCTGGTGGTCTCGGGAATGGCCCGGGGCATCGATGCGGCGGCGCACGAAGGATCGCTACAGACCGGGACGCTGGCCGTGCTCGGCGGCGGCGTCGATGTCATTTACCCGAAGGAGAATACGGCCCTCTATGAAAAGTTGGTCGAAAGTGGCGCTATCTGCTCTGAGGTCGAGCTCGGCACCCAACCGCAGGCGCGGCATTTTCCGCGTCGCAACCGGATCATCGCCGGCGCCGCCAGGGGCATCGTCGTGATTGAGGCCGGGGCCAAATCGGGATCCCTGATCACCGCCCGCCTAGCCCTCGAACAGGGCCGCGAGGTGTTCGCGGTCCCAGGCGCGCCACAGGATCCCCGCGCCAAGGGTGGAAACACGCTGATCCGGGAAGGCGCCTATCTGACCGAGACCGCGGACGACGTGATTTCGGCGTTGGCAGCCATGGATCCGAAGCGGTTTGCCGAACGGCGGCGCGACGCCATGACACCGGCGCCGGCCGCCCAGCCGGCCGAGGCCGACACCGCCGAAGCGAGGCGCATCGTTCCGCCGCTGCTCGGTTTTCAGCCGACCGACATCGACGATGTTATTCGCGAAAGCGACCTTTCCCCCGCTGCCGTCGCCGTCGTGCTGTTGGAAATGGAACTGGCCGGCCGGATTGAACGCCATCCAGGCAATCGGGTGTCGCTATTGGCGGCCTCGGAAGAAACAACATAACTAATTGAAAAATATAAATAAAAATTGCCTCCGAGAGGCCGATCCGAGAAACCCCAAAATTGAAGCCGGTTGACGAAGGCGGTTATTTTCGCCAAAGCTCCCCGCCCCGAGGGGCCGACCCGATGGATCGGACGGGCCGCGTCAACGGATTGAAATAGCCGGCAGGACCGAAATGAATAGTGTCGTCGTCGTCGAATCGCCCGCCAAAGCGAAGACGATCAACAAGTACCTTGGCAGCGATTACACCGTGCTCGCGAGCTACGGTCACATCCGCGATCTGCCGTCGAAGGATGGTTCGGTCAAGCCCGACGACGACTTCCAGATGATTTGGGAAATCGATTCAAAATCGGAAAAACACATCGACGAAATCGCCAAGGCGGTCAAATCCGCCGACCGCCTGATCCTCGCCACCGACCCCGACCGCGAAGGGGAAGCGATCTCGTGGCACGTCCGCGAGGTGCTGGAAAGCCGCAACGTGCTCGGCGGCAAGGAAGTGCAACGGGTCGTCTTCAACGAAATCACCAAGGACGCCATCCAAGAGGCGTTCCGTCATCCGCGCGAGCTCGACCACGAACTGGTTGAGGCTTATTTGGCCCGGCGTGCCCTCGATTATCTGGTCGGATTCACGTTGTCGCCGGTGCTGTGGCGGAAACTGCCGGGCAGCCGATCGGCCGGGCGCGTGCAATCGGTGGCGTTGAAGCTGATCTGCGAGCGCGAGCTCGAAATCGAAATCTTCAAGGCCGACGAATACTGGAGCATCGCCGCCGACTTCGAGACCCCAAAGGGCGACAAGTTCCAAGCCAACTTGACGTACCTCGCCGGTAACAGGCTCGACAAGCTGGCGATCGGCTCGGAACAAGCGGCGATGGATGCCGTCGCCGCTGTCGAAGCTCGGCAATTTTCCATCGGCACCGTCGAGAAGAAGCAAGCCCGCCGGAACCCGGCCCCGCCGTTCACCACTTCGACTCTGCAACAGGAAGCGGCCAGGAAGCTCTATTTCGCGACCAAACGCACCATGCAGGTGGCGCAGCGGCTCTATGAAGGCGTCCGGATCGGTTCCGAGACCGTCGGCCTGATCACCTATATGCGGACCGACGGCGTGCAGATGGCCGGTGAAGCCATTGCCGCGACCCGCGGCGTTATCGGCAAGGACTTCGGCGAGCGGTATCTCCCGGAAAGCCCCCGCGTCTACAAGACCAAGGCCAAGAACGCCCAAGAAGCACACGAAGCGATCCGCCCGACCGATGTCCACCGGCACCCGGACGATGTGGCCGCCTATCTAGAGCCGGACCAGCTCAAGCTCTATGATCTGATTTGGAAGCGCACCGTGGCCAGCCAGATGGAGGCGGCGATCCTGGATCAAGTCGGCGTCGATATCGTCACCGCGGACGCCGGCGCGCAATTCCGCGCCACCGGCTCGGTGGTCGCCTTCGACGGTTATTTCCGAGTCTACCGCGAGGGCCGCGACGATGCTGGCGACGACGAGAACGACAGAATCCTGCCGCCGATGCTGGAAGGCGATGCCCTGAAACGGCTCGGCGTTCTGCCCGAGCAGCACTTCACGCAGCCGCCGCCGCGTTATAGCGAAGCGAGCCTAGTCAAGAAGTTGGAAGAACTCGGCATCGGCCGGCCGTCGACCTATGCCTCAATCATTTCAGTGCTGCAGGACCGCGACTACGTGACTCTCGACAAGCGCCGATTCATACCGCAGGACCGAGGCCGCCTGGTGACGGCTTTTCTGTCGAGCTTCTTCGAGCGCTATGTCGAGTACGGCTTCACCGCCGATCTCGAGGAAAAGCTCGACGATATTTCCGGCGGCCGTTTGGAATGGAAACAGGTGCTGCGGGATTTCTGGAAATCGTTCCGCGAGAAGGTCGACGAAACCACCGAGCTTAGAACCCGCGATGTCCTGGACGCCTTGAACGAAATCCTTGGGCCGCATTTCTTCCCGAAACGCGCCGACGGCGGCGACAACCGGGCCTGCCCGAAGTGCGGCAAGGGGCGGCTCAGCATCAAGCTCGGCAAGTTCGGCGCCTTCCTCGGCTGCTCGGATTATCCGGAATGCAAATTGACCGTGCCCTTGGGCACCGATCCGGTATCGGAAGCGGCGATCAACGGCAATGGGCCTAAGTTGCTCGGCACCGACGCTGAAACCGGGCTCGAGATCACGCTCCGCGCCGGCCCGTATGGTCCTTACGTGCAGCTCGGCGAGGAACAGGGAACCGGCAAGAAGAATATCAAACCGAAGCGGGCATCGCTGCCGAGCGGCCTTCGCCCCGAAGATATCGATCTCGAAAAAGCGCTCGGCGTTCTGTCGTTGCCGAGGCGCGTCGGCATCGATCCGCAGTCGGGCGACATCATCGAGGCCGGGGTCGGCCGCTTCGGTCCCTATATCAAATGCGGTGGGCTTTATGTGTCGCTCAAGGGCGACGACGACGTTCTAACCATCGGCGAGAACCGCGCCATCGCGCTTTTGGCCGACAAGCCCAGAAAGGCAGCACCGAAGGAAATCGGCAACCATCCCGGCGACAAGAAGCCGATCTATATCAAGGATGGCCGCTGGGGCCCGTTTTTGCAGCATGGCCGGACCATGGCCAGGCTGCCGAGGGATGTGGAGCGCGAGATGGTGA
>JAQBZY010000154.1 GCA_027620395.1 Pseudomonadota bacterium | reverse complement strand
GGGCCCCGGACACGGCGCTGGGACATAGTGGACATCGTTCGTTTCGCCAACGATACTAAGTCCCGCGACAGCGCCCGAACCTCGGAACCGAGGAGACGGCAAACATGCGACTCTACAAACGCAAGGACACGACCCAATGGTGGGCCACGTGGAACGGCCAGGACGGAAAGCGCCATCGCCGAAGTCTTGGAACTGACGACCGGAAGCTAGCCGAAGCGCTAGCGGCTAAATGGGCCAAGGACAATTTCTTGGAAGAACACTTCGGAAAGAAGCCCGATCTTCCATTTTCCGAAGCCCTGCTGAACTACGCGAAAGCGAAGAAGCGGGATAGCGAAAAGCACTTCATGACCAAGACACTTTACAGGGTTCGATTTCTAGCCGAACGGTTCAAGGGTTGGAACGTCTCCGACTTCACGTACCGTAAGGTGCAGGCGTTCATCGACCAGCGCCTGGAAACCGTGTCGCCTGCCACGTGCTTTGGCGATCTCGCCGTCGTCCGGGCGGCCATCAACAAGGCCCGGCGCGAAGAGATAACCGACTTCGTGCCCAACTTTCCGAAACTTCGTCCGTCGAAGCCACGCAACCGGTGGCTGACGTTCGAAGAGGAGGACAAGCTGGTCCAAGCGGCAGCCAAGCACCTTCGCCCGCTGATCCGCTTCGCCGTCGATACCGGCGGCAGGCGGTCGGAACTCTTGGAGCTGGATTGGCGCAACGTGGCCATGAAGTCCCGCCGCGTCACCTTCGTCG
This sequence comes from Pseudomonadota bacterium, assembly GCA_027620395.1. Lineage (GTDB taxonomy): Bacteria > Pseudomonadota > Alphaproteobacteria > Rhodospirillales > Casp-alpha2 > JAQBZY01. Next base: position 4,398 of record JAQBZY010000154.1, on the reverse strand, counting down.
ATACCAAGAACGGCGAAGACCGCTCCGTCCGGCTTTGCGAACGAGCCTATGAGACCCTTCTATCGCTTAAGCCCAAGGACTCAGGCCCCGTGTTTACGTACGGCGGCAAGGCGGTGCAGGACATGCGTTCGTCCTTCGAGCGTGCTTGCCGCTTGGCGGGGATCGAAGACTTTCGCTTTCACGATCTACGGCACACCTTCGCGTCCCGTTTGGTGCAAGGGGGCGTGCCGCTCTACGAAGTGATGAACCTGACCGGGTATAAGTCGCTCGGCATGGTGCAACGCTACGCGCACTTGTCTCCTGATTTTCAGGAGGTTGCGATCCGCGTGCTCGATCATCGCCCCGAACACTCAGGGCACATTTTGGGCACAGTGGAAAATCACCGGTCCCGGAAAATGGCTGTAAGTCATTGAAGGATTTGGTGGAGCCGAGGGGGATCGAACCCCTGACCTCCGCATTGCGAACGCGGCGCTCTCCCAGCTGAGCTACGGCCCCGACCGTGGGCGCCGGAAGCCTAAGGAAATGGCCGCCGACGGGCGCGGAATATGCGGCGCTGGGGGCCGGGTGTCAAGCTGTCCCCCTGGCCACAGGCGGGCTCGAACCCATCGCCGCCGCCCAGATTTCCGCCATCCGGCGCTTGCAGGCCGATGCCGACGCCGATAGTTTTAGAAACCCCGCCGCAAGCATGTGACGGCTCGGAAAAAAGGAATGCCCATGGATGTCGTCGCCGGCCCGGTTCTTTGGCTGCTGTTTCGCCTGATCGATCTATACACCTGGGTCGTCATCATCGGCGTCATCATGAGTTGGCTGATCTCCTTCAACGTCATTAATCTTTCGAACCAGTTCGTCCGCATGCTGCATGACGTCACCATGCGCTTGACCGAGCCGGTCCTGGGGCCGATCCGCCGCATGCTGCCGAACTTGGGCGGCGTCGATATCTCGCCGGTGATCCTGATTCTGCTTTTGTATTTCGCCAAGGACGTGATCGCCAGGCTCGCGCTGCGCGTTGGCTGAGCTGCCCTGCCCGTTCAGCATCGATGGAGAGGGAATTCTATTGCGCCTCCGCGTGCAGCCGAAAGCCAAGCGCGATCAGATCGGCGCCGTGGTCGCGGATGGGCAAGGAAACGCCGCGCTGAAGGTCGCGGTCACCGCCGCACCTGAGCGAGGAAAGGCTAACGCCGCCGTGATCGCGCTATTGGCGAATTCGTGGCGGCTTCGGAAATCGGATCTGTTCGTGGTTCAAGGCGAGACGGACCGCAACAAATTGGTCCGCATCGCCGGCGACGGCAATGAGCTAGCGGCACGGCTTCTGGAACAACTAGGCAAGGGGTGTATGGAATGAGCAGCGCCGAGATCATCGACGGCAAGGCCTATGCAGCGGCGCTCAGAGCCCGCGTCGCAGACGCGGTCGCCACCCTCAAGGCTTCGCACGGGCTAACGCCGGCGCTCACCGTGATCATCGTCGGCGACGACCCGGCCAGCCACGTCTATGTCCGGAACAAAGGCACACAGACCGAGGAGGCGGGGATGGTTTCGGCGACGCATCGGCTGCCGGCCGAGACGCCGGAGGCCGTGCTGCTGGCGCTGATTGAAAAACTGAATGCCGATAAAGCTTGCCACGGCATTCTGGTGCAATTGCCGCTGCCCAAGCATATCGACGAAAGCAAAGTGCTGGCCGCCATCCAACCGGACAAGGACGTCGACGGCTTTCACGTGATCAACGTCGGGCGCCTCTGGACCGGTCAGGACGCGCTCGTCCCCTGCACGCCGTTTGGCTGTTTGATGCTTTTAAAGGCCCGGGTCGGCGATCTATGGGGCAAGCGGGCCATCGTGATCGGCCGCTCCAACATTGTCGGCAAACCGATGGCGGCGCTGTTGCTTGCCGAAAGTTGCACCGTCACCATCGCCCATTCCCGGACCAAGGATTTGCCGGAGCGCTGCCGGGAAGCCGATATTGTCGTCGCCGCCGTCGGCCGCCCGGAAATGGTCAAGGGCGACTGGATCAAGCAGGGCGCCGTGGTCATCGATGTCGGCATCAACCGGGTGCCGGCGCCGGAGAAGGGCGACGGTAAATCGAAGCTGGTCGGCGATGTCAATTTCGAGGAAGCGGCGAAAGTTGCCGGCGCCATCACGCCGGTACCGGGCGGCGTCGGGCCGATGACCATCGCGTGTCTGCTTAGGAATACCGTCGTCGCCGCCTGCCGGCAGAACGGCATCGACGCGCCTGAACTGTAACCAGACGGCCAAGCGGTGTAATCTCCAGGCATGGCTCGTTCTCCGATCGAAAAGGCCGAGGCGTTGCAGGCATCGGGCGATTTTTTGGGCGCCGCCGGCATCTATGCCAAGCTGCTGAAAAAAGCGCCTGAGTTGGCCGATGTCTTGGCCATGATCGCAGACGACGCCCTGGGCTGCGGCGACGAAAAATCGGCCACGCTTCTGGCCCGCAAGGTATTGAACGTCAAACGCGCGCCATTGCCGGCGCTCATCAAGGCCGCGCATATACTCGAACGCGGGCGCGCCTACGAGGATGCCGCCACCCTGCATCGCCACCGCACCAAATTGGCGCCGGCCGACGCCGATGCCTGGCGCGATCTCGGCGCCACTCTCAACAAGGCTGGCGACTTCGAAGACGCCGAAACCGCGACCCGGCGGGCCATCGATCTTGCGCCCGGCGATCCTATCGCGCATGCGCATTTGGCCGCCATCCTGCGCGAACGGGGCGAGATGGACGAGGCTTTGGCCGCCGTTGACCGCGCCTTGGAAATAGCGCCCGGCTTGCCGCCGCACCGGGTTCTGCGAGCCGAGTTGTTGCTGGCCAAGGGCGACTTCGAGAATGGATGGCGCGACTACGAATCGCGGCTGAAAATTCCAGAAGTCTTCGCGCCGGCCCGGGAAATTCAACTTCCCGATTGGAAAGGCGAACCGCTCAACGGTGGTTTGCTGATTATTGGCGAGCAAGGTTTCGGCGACGTGCTGCAGTTCTGCCGCTATGCAACGCTGGCCGCGGAGCGGGCCGGGCGCGCCGTGCTCGTCGTTCACCCGCCGCTCGTCGATCTCACCCGTTCCCTCGCCGGCGTCGAGGTTGGCGCCTTCGACGCGCCGGTGCCGGGGCCGTTCGCGGCCAAGGTGTCGCTTCTGAGCCTGCCGCTCGTATTGGGTGGCGGCTGGAAAATCCCAAGCCGGACGCCTTATCTGTCGCCATCGCCGGCGGCGCTGGCAAAATGGCCGAGGACAATCGCGCCTGGACCCGGGCTTCGCGTCGGATTGTGTTGGCGCGGCAATCCGGAAGGCGAGCACGACCGCGGCCGGTCGATGTCGCGCTCTGATCTAGCGCCGCTCGCCGCCGTCCCCGGCGTTCAATTCCACTCTCTGCAAAGAGATGCCGCGAGCGAAGAATTGGCGGCTTGGCCAGGCCTGCCATTTGTCGATCTTGGCGGCGGATTTCAATCCTTCGACGACACCGCCGCGGCGATCATGGGACTTGATCTGGTGATCAGCACCGACACCGCTTTGGCGCATGTGGCCGGCGCCATCGGCAAGCCGTGCTGGCTGTTGTTGAAAAAATCGCCGGCCTGGCGCTGGGGACTCGCGGGCGAGGCGACCCCCTGGTATCCCGGCATGCGGCTCTACCGGCAGACCAACACCGGCGACTGGCGGAGCGTCGTCGAGACCGTGCACGCGGCCCTGATGCAATGGGCGAGTTAGCGAAATCCTTACCGTCTGCTCTATTGCCCGCTCTGGCCCAGGATCGCCTTGATGATGCCGGCAGGAATATTGAGAAGGCCTTGCAACTCGCTCGGCTCCGTCGCTGTTTCGGAAATCAGCATGCCCTCGTGAAATACAGCTTGGCGTTTGGTTTCGACAAATGTTCCCGCCGTCATCTTCACGACCGCGATCGGTCCGCCGTTGGGCAGCGACACGCGGGCCGTCTGAACAGCGTTGCGTCTTCCATCAAGAATATTGAACTGATACGGGATTGGCCGGCGGTAGAACAGACCTTCATATTTGGCATTAGCATCCGTATTTGATGAGTTGAAGGAAGCGCTTTTACTGATTTCGAGCGTCAAGCCAGTACCATTCAGGACTTTGCTATTTACGTCGTTCGCCGGATTGTCGGCGGACGGATCGAAGATCATCGTCCGGACGCCCTCCTGGCATGCTGGTTCCCCCGCCGGCGGTTTCTCAGCCATAAAACCTTGTATCTTCTGTCCCGCTGGCAGCGCCCCAATCCCCTGCGCCTTCAGCACCAGCTCGGCAATGGTCACGGCGATTTCGTCGAGCTTGTCGTCGCTTTTGAGATCAATCGATTCCAGAAGGCCCAAGTCGTTGCTTCTGATTGTATGTTCATCGTCACGGCTGAACATATGGTTGAAAGATGCGACAAATGTCTTGGTAGTG
>JAQBZY010000153.1 GCA_027620395.1 Pseudomonadota bacterium | reverse complement strand
CCCCCGCCGTTGCCGGCGGGGGTTTGAACGGAGGAGCAAAAGCTCCGGACGCCGTGTCAGGCAGAGTAGTACATCTTGAACTCGATCGGGTGCGGCGCGTGTTCGAAGGCGAAGATCTCCTGCCATTTCAGATCCATGTAGGCGTCGATCTGATCGTTGGTGAAAACGTCGCCTTTGAGCAGGAAGTCGCGGTCGGCGTCGAGCTCGCCCATGGCTTCGCGGAGCGAGCCGCAAACCGTCGGCACGTTCGCCAGTTCCTCGGGTGGTAGGTCGTAGAGATCCTTGTCCATGGCATCGCCCGGATGGATCTTGTTCTGGATGCCGTCGATGCCGGCCATCAGCATCGCCGCGAAACCGAGATAGGGGTTGGCGTTCGGATCCGGGAAGCGGACTTCGACCCGCTTTCCCTTCGGCGAGTTGGCAAACGGGATACGGCAGCTGGCCGAGCGGTTGCGTGCCGAATAGGCCAGCAGCACCGGTGCCTCGAAGCCCGGGATCAGCCGCTTGTAGGAGTTCGTCGTCGGGTTGGTGAAGGCGTTGATCGCCTTGGCGTGCTTGATGATGCCGCCGATGTAGAAGAGCGCGGTATCGGAGAGATCGGCATACCCGGAACCGGCAAAGATCGGCTTGCCGTTCTTCCAGATCGACTGGTGCGTATGCATGCCAGACCCGTTGTCGCCGGCGACCGGCTTCGGCATGAAGGTCGCGGTTTTGCCATAGGTGGCGGCGACCATTTGCGTGCAGTACTTGTAGATTTGCACGTTGTCGGCCGAGCGAACCAGGGTCGAGAAGGCGAGGCCGAGCTCGTGCTGCGACGGCGCCACTTCGTGGTGATGCTTGTCCATGGTCAGGCCCATTTCCAGCATCGTCGACACCATTTCGGCGCGGAGATCGTGCGCCTGGTCGACCGGCGGGACCGGGAAGTAACCGCCCTTGATGCCCGGCCGGTGCGCCAGGTTACCTTCATCGAACATGCTGCCCGACACATACGGGCCTTCCTCGGACGAAAAGGAGTAGGAGCACTCGTTCATCTCGACTTTATAGCGGACATCGTCGAACACGAAGAATTCCGGTTCCGGACCGAAATAGGCGATGTCACCGATGCCGGTGGTGCCGAGATAGGCCTCGGCCTTCTTGGCGACGGAGCGCGGGTCGCGCTCGTACGGTTGACCAGTGGTCGGCTCGACGATGTCGCAGAACAGGATCAGCATCGGCTGCGCCGAAAATGGGTCCATGACCGCCGTCGCGGCGTCCGGGATCAGGGTCATGTCGGACTCGTTGATCGCCTTCCAACCGCCGATCGACGAGCCGTCGAACATGATGCCGTCCTCGAACGCGTCCTCGCCGACGAACGGCGATGTCATCGTCAGGTGCTGCCATTTGCCGCGCGGGTCGGTGAAGCGCAGGTCGACGAATCCGACTTCGTTATCTTTCAAGTACTTAATGACATCTGCCGGGGTCTTTATATCGAGTGACATAGTCTCTTCCTTCCAAACTCAGTGTGTGATTGGTTTTTATTGAGGCGGCTTTAGATGGCGTCGACACCGCGTTCGCCCGTTCGCACGCGGATTGCATCCTCGATGTTGGAGATGAATATCTTTCCGTCGCCAATGCGCCCGGTCTGCGCCGCCTGTTGGATCGCCTCGACGGCACGTTCCAGCATCGCATCGTCGACGACGACCTCGATCTTCACCTTGGGCAGAAAATCGACCACATACTCGGCGCCTCTGTAAAGCTCCGTATGGCCTTTCTGACGGCCGAACCCCTTGGCCTCGATGACGGTAATACCCTGCAGACCGACCTCGTGCAGCGCTTCCTTCACTTCATCAAGCTTGAACGGCTTGATGATCGCTTCGATTTTTTTCATTCGGTTGAACCTCTGTGGCGCTATTGATCGGCCAAGCCCATTGCCTCTAGGCGCCGTCACGGCTGAGCCTGTTCGCGAGTACAGGTATAGCAGGGTTCATGCCAGTTTAGGTGAATGCAATATAATTTAATAAAATCAATTAGTTGATTGAAAAAGCGCGGGGCCGGATATGGCTCGCATGGCGCCTCGTTTGATTATATTTTATGCAGGTGATGAAAGTTTATTCATACATGGCTCCCGTGCTCCGCGACCGGAGTGAGGGACTTCGGGGCCAAAATGGTCATTTTCAAATACTCGGCAGTGGACTTTTTTAATCAATTGTGAAACACTATAGTCACATTATAGATGCCACCGACGATCCGAAGGGGTTGGGCGATCAGCCCTTTTTCCATCCGCGAATACGCGGACAATATGTATATTGCAATGCAACATTAATATTGCAGCGCGGTGATAGATGTGTTACGGTGCGGGTCTCGAATTTGCTCCGCAAGAGGGAAGAAGAACATGTATGCCATTGAACTGGCTAAATTTCTGATGGATTCGGCCGACGACCTACTGGGCGCCGCCGATATGGCTGAACAGGCCCGCGATGAGCGGGTTCAAGAGGCCGCCGAACTCTTGCATCTGGGGTCCCGCATTCTCAACCGCGTCGAAATGATGCAGGTGATGATTGAACCGGTGATCCAGGAGGCCGCCTAATGGCATCTCGCAGTTCCGACAATAAGAAGCCGACATCCGATCGGCCCGAGCAGCACAAAAAGCGCAAGTGCTTGATGTGTGCCGAAAAATTTCAATCGCATCATTACGGTGAGCGGGTTTGCCCATCGTGTAAGGGCACTGCGGCGTGGCGCGAGGGCGCAGCCGCCTGATCGTTGCTCGCCGTTCGTCAACATAGGGCCCCGGCAATGCCGAGGCCTCTGTCGTTTCGCAAGTGCATGGCTGCCGGCCATCGGCGGCTTGCCAGCCGACCCAGCTAACGCCTTAATGATGGGTGCTGGACGCGATCGGAGAAAAAGCCGTTGCTGTTGCACATCAAAAATTTGCTCAATCCAACGCAACTCGCGGAAATCGACCGGTTGTATGCCAGTGCACCCTTTGTCGATGGGGCGGTGTCAGCTGGTCCGACCGCGGCGGCGGTCAAGAACAACGAGACCATCGACCGTGGCAGTTTCTCCGAAATCGAGGTACTCGACCGGATCGTCGGGCCAGCGCTGATCAATCATCCGACGTTTCGCATGGCGGTATTGCCGGCGCGGGTTCTTAGCCCTCAGTACGCGCGATACAGGCCGGGAATGGCCTATGGCCAACATGCCGATAATCCTTTGATCCAGCATGGTGGTAATTTCGTCCGCACCGATGTCTCGGTCACCGTGTTCCTGAACCCGCCGGACGACTATAAAGGCGGCGAGTTGGTGATGCACTCGGACATGGGCACGCGGCGTCTGAAACATGCCAAGGGCGATGCGGTTCTCTATTCGACCAACGTCATCCACGAAGTGGCCGAGGTGACGAGTGGGGAGCGGCGGGTCGCCGTGATTTGGGCCCAAAGCATGATCGCCAACGAAAGCCAGCGGCAAACTCTCTATGACCTCGACCGGACCATACAGGGGCTGCGCCGCAAGAAGGACTTGGAGGGCAGCGTCGAAATTCGACAACTCATCCAGACCTACGGCAATCTGTTCCGAATGTGGGCGGTGTTCTGATCTTCGTTCGGACCGTTTGACAAATGTCGCTGGCGCCGAACATTATCTCGGCCAAGCATGTCCGTCCGGGCTAGTCGGTAAGTGTCGGTGTGCCGGCTGCGGACATCAAACATGATGGGAGTTAAGAAATGCGGTTAGTCGCAATCCTGGGGACGTTATTGATGACGTTCCCCGCACTTGCTCACAATGGTAGCGGCAATGCCACGGGATGGGTGCACAGCCTGGTTCATGCATTTGACGGTTTTGCCATTCTCGCCGTCGCGATTGTCGCTGGCGGGCTCGGTTATTTATGGCTAGCGAAGCGGCCAATTCGGCTCCGTCGGCGCGGCCCAAATTCGGACTGAAATGACGGTCTTAATCGCCGAAACGGGGCCTACTCTCCATTTGCCTTGATTTAAAAGGCGGTGTATTTTCTAGGTGGTTAAGAAGTCTCGGTCCTGTTATCGACCCCTGGTCACGCGACACGACTCCTGACGATCTTAAACCTTATATGAGAGGCGGATGGCAACGTCGTTTGCCTCGGTTTGACTGACCATCGAAAGGAACTGAGACAATGCCTACCGGAACTGTGAAGTGGTTCAATACGACCAAGGGTTATGGTTTCATTCAACCGGATGACGGCGGCAAGGATGCGTTTGTTCACATCTCCGCCGTGGAGAGTTCGGGACTGGACCGTTTGGTTGAAGGTCAGCGCGTGAATTTCGAATTGCAGCAAGACCGGAATGGCAAGATGGCGGCGGCGGAAATTACTGTCGCCGATTGAGCCGACATCTATTCAGGACCGTATCGCCGTCGGCGCGGCCGCGAGCATCAAACCTCTTCAAGGCCTCCGCGGAAGTGGAGGCCTTTTCATTTTAGGTTCAGTCTTGAATCGAACCTGACGCCGGACGCACCAAGTAATCTTCTCAAATTCCGTTCGCAACCAGAACTTCGGCGGCGTCCTTGGCGTCCAAGGCGGCATTCTTATTGAGCCGGACATGGGCGTCGACGATGGCGCCTTCGGCCAATAGAAATAGTTGCCCGCCGAGAATGTCCGGCAGCAAGGCGCCGGCAGCGACAGCGGTCGCCGTGATGTAGGCGAGGACCATGTTCTTGTGCTCGACGCACAGCCGATGCACGGCGCTATCGGCGGCCGAGAACTCGGCCGAGGCATTGATGAATAGGCAGCCAAAGAATTCGTCGCTGCGGATCCATTCGTCGAGGGTGTCGAACATGGCGAGAAGCCGTTTCCTGGGCTCAGCAGCCCGCTCATGGGTGCGCCGTTCGAACCATGTCCGAAAATCGGTGTCGCGCCTTCGGAGCGCTGCCAAGATCAATTCGTCCTTGGAAGCGAAGTTTCCGTATAGCGTCATTTTAGAAACGCCGGCCGCGTCCAGGAGTTCCTGGATGCCGGTGGCGTGGAATCCGTTTTTGTAAAACAGCCGAACGGCAGTATCGACGAGGCAATCGGCCTTGCTGCTACGGCGCCGGTTCGATTCTAGAAGCGACTTATCAACTTGCACGGTCTCCACACCCCGACCGATGACGTTTTGAGCGGCGAAAGCGCCGCAGCCCTTAATGGTAGTGTCAATGCGGCTAGGCTGGAAGCAA
>JAQBZY010000152.1 GCA_027620395.1 Pseudomonadota bacterium | reverse complement strand
TCATCTTCTCTGGCATCGTCGCGGAATTGCCGGCCGCCTTGGCGCAGACGCTTGAACTCGGCCGCACCGGCGCCGTTTCGACGGCGGTCATCATCACGCTACTGCTGATGTCGGTCGGCGTCATTTTCTTCATTGTTTTCGTCGAGCGGGCACAGCGCCGAATCCTGGTGCAGTACCCCAAGCGGCAACGCGGCAACCGGATGACCGGTGGCGATAGCTCGCACTTGCCGCTCAAGATCAACACGGCGGGCGTGATTCCGCCGATTTTCGCCAGTTCGATCCTGCTTTTGCCGGTCACCATCATTCAGTTCATGGCCGGCAGCGGGCCGGAGTGGATGACCACCGCGGCAGCGTATTTGGGCCGTGGCCAGCCGTTGTATCTGACAATTTATCTGTCGTTGATCGTGTTCTTTGCGTTTTTCTACACTGCGGTCGTGTTCAATCCGGCCGAAACCGCTGATAATTTGAAGAAATACGGCGGATTCGTCCCTGGAATCCGCCCCGGCGTTAACACCGCCAACTACCTCGATTGGGTTCTGACCAGACTAACGGTGATCGGCGCGGCATATCTTTCGGCGATTTGCCTGTTGCCGGAAATTCTGATTTCCCGGTGGTCGTTGCCATTTTATTTCGGCGGCACCAGCCTTCTGATCGTGGTCACCGTGACCATGGACACAGTCACCCAGATCCAGTCGCATCTGTTGGCACATCAGTACGAAGGCCTGATCAAGAAATCCAAGCTTAGAGGAGGGGATAAGAAATGATCCTCATCCTTCTTGGGCCGCCGGGTGCCGGCAAGGGCACGCAAGCCGAACGTTTGGTGGCGCGCTTCGGGATCGTGCAACTTTCGACCGGCGAGATGCTCCGTGCCGCCGTCGCCGCCAATACCGATCTGGGCCGAAAGGCCATGACCGTGCTGGACCGCGGTGACTTGGTTTCAGATGACATCGTGATCGGCATCATCGCCGATAGAATTGGCCAACCAGATTGCGCTAAGGGGTTCATTTTGGATGGTTTTCCGCGGACCGTGGCCCAGGCCGAGGCGTTGGACGCGATGCTCGCCGAAAAGGGACTATCGCTGAAATACGTCGTCAGCATTGAAGTCGACGAAAAGGTTCTTTTCGATCGGATCGAAAACCGGGCCCGTGAAACCGGCGGCGCCAGGAGTGACGATAACGCCGAGACGCTTAGAAAGCGCCTCGGCGTCTATCGCGAACAAACCGCCCCGATCATTCCTTACTATCGGAAAAGGGGTATTTTGGTAACTGTGGATGGCATGCAGAGCGTCGACGAGGTGTCGAGATCGCTCTACGTCATTCTTGGTTGAAGGACTGAACCAGGGCAAGAAATCGGGCCATAGGGCGTTGACTTGAACCGCGGAATGCATATAATCCGCGCTCTTCAAAAAACCGGTGGTTTCCGAATTCGACCCAAAGTGTAAGGAGTGCGATCTTTGGCGCGTATTGCTGGTGTTAATATTCCGACGGGCAAGCGCACCGTCATTGCGCTGACCTATATCCATGGTATAGGCCGGACGACGGCGCGCAAGATCTGCGAAGCCTGCGGCATTTCCGAGGATCGCCGGGTCAATGAACTGAGCGACGACGACGTCGCCCGAATCCGCGATCTGATCGACCAGGATTTTACCGTTGAGGGCGAACTGCGCCGCTCCGTCGCCATGAACATCAAACGGCTGATGGATTTGGGCTGCTACCGGGGTCTCCGGCACCGCCGCCAGTTGCCGGTTCGCGGCCAGCGCACCCACACCAATGCCCGGACCCGCAAGGGCCCGTCGAAGCCGATTGCCGGCAAGAAAAAAGCTTAAGGGCGATATATCATGGCGAAAGCAGCGACAGCACCGCGGACACGTCGGCGCGAGCGGAAAAACATCGTGTCGGGTACCGCCCACGTCAATTCGACGTTCAACAACACGATGATTACCATCACCGACGCCCAGGGTAATACCATTTCCTGGTCGTCGGCAGGTTCTTCGGGCTTCAAGGGGTCCAGAAAATCGACCCCCTATGCCGCTCAGGTTGCCGGCGAATCGGCTGGCCGCAAGGCCATGGAGCATGGCATGAAGACCTTGGAAGTGTTGGTGAAGGGGCCAGGTTCCGGACGTGAGTCGGCGCTGCGTGCCCTGCAAGCCATTGGCTTCACCATCACCGCCATCAAGGACGTAACGCCGATACCGCATAACGGTTGCCGTCCCAGGAAACGTCGCCGGGTCTAAGGCCTGGCCGCCCGGCCGGGCGGTTAGGAGAGGGCGGTTCGGCGATTATCGCCGTTCCGTATAGGTTTCAGGCGACGGTCTCGCAATGAGGACGTCGCCGTCAATTGTGAGCGCGAGGTCACCGAAGTGCTTCATAAAAACTGGCAAGAACTCATTAAACCGTCGAAACTCGACGTAATTCCGGGCAACGATCCGTCGCGTCAGGCGACGGTTGTCGCCGACCCGCTGGAGCGCGGTTTCGGCCTAACTCTCGGCAACGCGCTGCGGCGTATCTTGCTGTCGTCGCTGCACGGCGCGGCGGTGACGTCGATCCAAATCGAGGGCGTTTTGCACGAATTTTCGTCGATTTCGGGGGTCCGCGAGGACGTCACCGACATCGTGCTCAATCTCAAATCGATGGGCCTGAAGATGATGGCCGAGGGTCCTAAGCGGATGTCCTTGAAGGCCCAAGGGCCGTGCGAGGTCAAGGCCGGCATGATCGAGACCGGTGCCGATATCGAGGTCATGGACCCCGATCTGGTGTTGTGCCATCTCGACAAGGGCGCGACGCTCAAGATGGAAATGACGGTCGAGAACGGCAAGGGCTATGTCGCCGCCGCTCAGAACCGCGCTGAAGATAGCCCGATCGGCTTGATACCGATCGACGCCATCTTTTCGCCGGTCCGCCGCGTCTCCTACAAGATCGAAAATACCCGCGTCGGCCAAGCGACCGACTACGATAAGCTCTATATCGACGTCCAGACCAACGGCGCGGTGACGCCGGATGATGCGGTCGCGCTGGCGGCCCGCATTCTGCAGGACCAGTTGCAATTGTTCATCAACTTCGAGGAGCCGAAGGGCGAGGTCTCCGAGGAAAGCCGCGACGAACTGCCGTTCAACCGCAATCTGCTGCGCAAGGTCGATGAACTCGAGCTTAGTGTCCGCTCGGCCAATTGCCTGAAGAACGACAACATCATCTATATCGGCGATCTGGTGCAGAAGACCGAGGCGGATATGCTCCGGACCCCCAATTTCGGCCGCAAGTCCTTGAACGAAATCAAGGAAGTGCTGGCGCGAATGGGCTTGCATCTGGGCATGGAAATCACCGAATGGCCGCCTGAAAACATCGAGGAAATGGCAAAACGCCTGGAAGAACCGTTCTAAGCGACGACAAACTAGGCGCCGGCAAAAAGCCGGCGTCCAAGAACCAAATGCCCGCGGGTAAAATGGCACGCGCGGGTCAAAATATAGGAGCCTGACATGAAACACGGAACCGGTTACCGCAAACTCAACAAGAAGCCGCAGCACCGCAAGGCGATGTTCTCGAATATGACCGCCTCGCTTTTGATGCACGAACAGATCAAGACGACGTTGCCGAAGGCGAAGGAACTCCGCCGTTTCGCCGACAGGATGATCACGCTGGCCAAGAAGGGCACCTTGCATGACCGCCGGATCGCGCATGCATTCCTGCGCGACGACGCCTCTTTGGCCAAACTGTTCTCCACCCTTGCAGAACGCTACAAGGAACGGCCGGGTGGCTATACCCGGGTTCTCAAGGCCGGTTTCCGTTACGGCGATAGCGCCCCCATGGCGGTGGTCGAACTGGTCGACCGAGACCCCGACGCCAAGGGTGCCGTCGACCGGGCCCGCCTTGCAGCCGAGGAATCGGCGCCGGATGCCGAATGACTTGGTTTTCAGTCGTATGACGCCCCTCCGGCGGCCTTTGGCCGCCGGTTTTGGTTTTGAAATCGCAATTTGGATCGTCTAATTCATAGGGGCCGGTGAGAAATGGGCCAGGGTGATTAGCTATGCGTGTCAGCCAGATTTGCCGAATAGCCGCTGTCTTATTGGTCATGGCGCCTTCCGCCGCGGCGCCGCAATCCCGCATTGTCCCAGGTTCAAAGGCCGAGGTGCAGTTCTCGTACGCGCCAGTGGTCGACAAGGCGGCGCCGGCGGTGGTCAATATTTACACCCAAAAGATCGTCCGAAACCGCCAGGTGGCGCCACTGTTTGACGATCCGTTCTTTCGTCGGTTCTTCGGAGATTTCGGCCTCAGACTCGGCCCCGGCGGGCCGGCCCAACAGAATTCGCTAGGCTCCGGCGTGATCGTTCGCCCGGACGGACTGATCGTCACCAACCAGCATGTCATCGAGGGCGCCGATCGGATCAAGGTGGTCCTTGCCGACAAGCGCGAGTACGACGCCGAGATTGTGGTTTCCGACGACAAAACAGACCTTGCGGTGCTGCGCGTCGATGCCGGTGGCGAGCATCTGCCGTCGCTGTCGCTCAGGGATTCCGATGAACTCAGGGTCGGCGATCTGGTGCTGGCGATCGGCAATCCGTTTGGCGTCGGCCAGACCGTCACCAGCGGCATCGTCTCGGCGTTGGCTCGGACGATCGGGTCGGGCAAGGAACTCAAGTCGTTCATTCAAACCGATGCCGCCATCAATCCCGGAAATTCCGGTGGCGCCCTGGTGGCCATGGATGGCCGGCTGGTTGGCGTCAATACGGCAATCTTTTCCAAGTCCGGCGGCTCCATGGGGATAGGCTTCGCCATCCCGTCGAACATGGTCCGCGCCGTCATCAACGGTATCCAGCCGGATGGCCGGCTGGTACGGCCATGGCTCGGCGCCTTCGGTCAGACCGTGACGCCCGATATCGCCACCTCGCTCGGCATGCGCAAGCCGCAAGGCGTCATCGTATCGCAGGTGCATCCAGCCGGATCGGGCGGCAAGGCCGGCATCCGCGCTGGCGACATCATCCTCGCCGTCAACGGACACGACATCGACGGTGTCGAGGACCTGGATTACCGAGTCGCGACATTGCCGGTCGGCGACGCCGCCGTGATCCGGGTGCTGCGCGGCAGTTCGGTAATGCCGCTCAAGGTTCAGCTCAGCGCCGCACCGGATCAGCCGCCGGCCGATGAGACTGAAATCGGCGGCGACAACCC
>JAQBZY010000151.1 GCA_027620395.1 Pseudomonadota bacterium | reverse complement strand
CGACGAAGCGGCGGTCCTTGCGTTTTGATTTATTGTGCAGGTAACGCGCCACCACTTCCTTGCCGGTGCCGGACGGACCGGTGATCAGGATGCTGGCGTCGGACGGCGCCACCTGATCCGCCAGCCGGATCACCTCGGCCATCTTCGGATCCTTATAGATGAGAGCGTGCGTGTCCTCGGCAACTGCCTGCAGCACGGCGGCGATTAAGTCGGCATCGGGCGGCAGCGGCACGTATTCCTTGGCCCCGGCTCGGACCGCCCGGACCGCGGCCTGGGTGTCGTTGCCGATGCCGCAGGCCACCACCGGCACCGTCATCCGCTCGCGCTCAAGGCTTTGCATGAAAGCCTGAACGTCGAGGACGACATCGATCATCACCAAATCGGCACCGATACGGCGCAACAAATCGACGCCTTGTTCGACGGTATCGGCCTGCTGGACCTTGGCGCCGCGCTGGATCGCCATTTGGCTGGCGGCGCCAATCTGTCCGTTCAGGGTTCCGACGATCAGAAGCTGCATTTTGATCCGCTTCCAGTTTCCATCAGTCGAAATGCTTGATGCGTTGCGCCGGCGGCAAAATGCTATTCAACAGCAATTCCAGACGGCGCGGGTTTTCCTGTCGGCTGATCGACGATGACGACAGAAGATAAATTTGGTTGATCAGGGATTCCTCGGCCGAATTGCGCTCCAGCTTCGAGGCCAGCGGCAAAAACACCATGTTGGCCAGAACGGCGCCGTAGAACGTCGTCAGCAGCGCCACCGCCATGGCCGGCCCGATGGTCGACGGGTCCTGCAAATTGCCCAACATCTGGACCAGACCGATCAGGGTGCCGATCAGGCCCATGGCCGGTGCGAATTCGGCCATCTTGCGCAGCACGCTGGCGCTCTGCCGGTGCCGTTGCTGTGTCGCCTGCAAATCGCGACGCAGGATCGCTTCCACTTCCTCTGGCGGCGTGCCGTCGATGACCATCGCCATGCCGTTGCGGAAAAACGGCTCACCGCTCAGGCTGTCGACCACATTCTGCAACGACAGCACGCCCTGCTTGCGGGCCAGATCGGCAACTTGCAACGCCGTTTTCGCGGCATCGTAGGGTCTGGCCGATGTGCGCATCAACGTCTGCGCGATGACTTGCAACGTCTTAATCATTTCGCCGACCGAATAGCATACCGTGGTTACGGCAATGGTGCCGCCAATCACAATCAGGATCGACGGGATGTTGATGAAACTGTCGGGATTGCCGCCCAGCATGATGGCGGCGGCGATCATGGCGAAGCCAGCGAGCAAACCGACCGAGGTCGCTAAGTCGATGCTGCGGCCACGTACCTGATGCAGCGGCTCCTCACCATATTCGCCGTCACGGATTGCCATCAGCCCAAGCGGTCCGTTTTGATGATTTCCGTCATGGTAACGCCGAGCCTGTCTTCGACGACGACGACTTCGCCGCGGGCGACAAGTCGATTGTTGACATAGATGTCGATGGCCTCGCCGACTTTGCGGTCAAGCTCGACGACGGCGCCGCGTCCAAGCTTGAGAAGCTGGCTGACTTGCATGGTCGCTTTGCCAAGCACGGCGGACACCTGAACCGGGATGTCGTAGACGGCTTCCAGATCTTTGGCGCTACGCGGTAGATCGCGATCGGCAATGCCGCTCATATCGCCGTTTTCGAGGTCCTTCTTTGGCGCCGCCGGTCCCGGATCGTGGTCGGTCAGATCGTCCAGTTCGAGGCCGCCGTCATCGTTTTCAGCCATGCTCATCTCCTAACGTCCATCACCGGCGGCAGTCAGCCGCCCGAGGTTGGATCTTCATCGGTTTCCTGGGCGTCGAGTATAGCCGGCGCCATGCTGGGCGACACGGCGGCACCCATCCGGCGCGCCAGGTCGTCCGGACTGGCGTCGTCGTCGTCGCCTTGATCGTCGTCTTCAGCAGCGTCGATCAAGGCCGAACTTGGTATCGGTGGGTCGCCGATTGGCTCACTATCTATTTGATTTAAAATGGGTTCTTCGATCTCAACCAGATCCGGTTGGGTCGCCTCGGTGGTCGGTGCGGGTGCTTCGAGGCTCTCAATCGGCGCCTCGACGGGAGCCGACGGCATGGCCGCTTCGGCGGCCGGGATATCTTGGAGGTCCGCTGTCAAGGTCGGTTCCGACATTGTCGGCGGCGCCGATTCGGTGGCCGGCGTCGATTGATCGGCATCCGCTGCGGCCTCGCCGTCGGCGTCGCGCAGGTTTCGTTCGACGATTTCGTCGATCATCTGCCAGGCATCGGCGATGTCGCGGATGGCGGCGCCATTGCTCCACTCGACGGCGCAGTCGCCGATATCCAACGCGTGATCGGCATTGACGAAAACTTTGCCCTCGAATCCGGCACGGTGGGTCAGTGTCGGGAGCCGTTCGTTGAAGGCTTCACGCAAGCCGGGGCTGACCCGGATCTGGACCCGAGGCTCGTCGGTGATGGCCTTCAGCGTGTCGACCACGACGCGTTCGACTTCGCCCAAGGCATTGCGGGCATTGAGGTCGGGAAACATTTTCTTGGCCACGGCGACGGCGATGCTGGCCGCGTCGCGGGCAATCTAGATGTTGGCTTCGGTTTGGGTGGCGATGATCTTCTCCAGTTCGGCGCCGATCTTGTCGAGGACCAGCAGAATTTCCCGCTCGGCGGCCGCGGCGGATTCACGAAGCGCTTCGGCGCGCCCGGTCTCGAAGCCTTCCTGGCGGGCGAGCGCCAAATCCTCCTCGCTGAAGCTTGGCGCGGCGGCTTCGACAATTTCGTCGACCGCGATCGCCGCCTCCGAAACCGACGACAACGATTCGTCGTCGAGCGGAACCTCTATGTTGAAGTCGACGTCGAACATGAACTTGCGAGCGGCCGTCACCGGCGTTGATCCTCCACGCGTGGCTGACTTGGGCATCACCGCGTTCTCCGAACCGATCCGGTCAATACACCAGCTCGCTTTCCTCGTCGGAGCCGGCAATGACGATTTCGCCGGCGTCGGAAAGGGCCTTGGCGATTTGCACGATCCCGGCCTGCGCCTCGTCGACGTCCTTCAATCGGACGGCGCCCATGGCGCCCATGTCTTCCTTCATCATCTTGCCGGCGCGCTCCGACATGTTGGAGAAGAACAGTTCCTTGACGGCGTCGGCGGCGCCCTTGAGCGCGACCGCCAGCTGATCCTTCTCGACCTGGCGGAGCAGGGTTTGAATGCCGCCGGCGTCGACGCGGACCAGATCGTCGAAGGTGAACATCAACTGCTTGATGCGCTCGGCCGATTCTCGATTACGCTCTTCAAGTGCGGTCATGAACCTGCTTTCGGTGTTGCGGTCGAGGTTGTTGAAGATGTCGGCCATCATTTCGTGACTATCGCGGCGGGCGGTGCGGGCCAGGTTGGTCATGAATTCGGTCCGGAGCGTGCGCTCGACGTGGTCGAGAATGTCCTTTTGCACCGCCTCCATCCTGAGCATCCGCATGATGACTTCCATGGAGAAATTCTCGGGCAGCATGGCCAGCACACGGGCGGCATGATCCGGCTTGATCTTCGATAGCACTACCGCCACGGTCTGCGGATATTCATTCTTGAGGTAGTTGGCGAGGACGGCTTCATTGACGTTGCCAAGCTTGTCCCACATGGTGCGGCCGGCCGGGCCGCGCATTTCTTCCATGATCTGGTTAACTCGATCCGCGGGCAGCGAACTCATCAGCAAGCGTTCGGTCGAGTCGTAGCTGCCGACGAGGCCGCCGGACGACGAAAGCTGATCGGCAAACTCGACGAACAGCCGTTCGACGACGCCGGCGCCGATCGAACCTAGGTTGGACATGGCGTGGGAAAGTTCACGGATTTCCTCGTCGTCCATCCGCTCGAACAGCCGGGCCGAATTTTCCCGTCCGATCGCCAACATGAAGACGGCGGCCTTCTGGGGGCCGGAGAGCGAACGATAGTCCTGTTGTGGTTTCGCCATGTTGGAAACTCCCGCCTGAACCCGTTCTTACCCTTCCTGATACATCCAAGAGCGCAAGATCGCCAGGGCTTCGTCAGGGTGTTTCTGGACGATTTCACCGACTTTCTTGACCGATGAGGCCTTGACGCGCCCTTCGACCCGGTCGATGTCGATAAGTTCCTCGAACTGTTCCTCGTCTTCGTCGCTTTCGACGGAAAGCGCGCCGCCGCCGGGGCCGGTGAGGGCAGGGGCGCGGCCTTGCTCGGAAAGCAGCCTCTCGGCGACTTCTTGTGCCGACGGCAGTGCTTCGAAGGCGCGTGACACCAGCGGCCTGACGACCAGCAGGATGACCAGGATCGCGACGATGCTGAGCACCAGAATCTCCGCCATCCGGAGCAGGCTGTTCTTGTCGAGGCCGAAGAACAGTTCGAGCGGCACGTCCGGAATCTCGAAATCGGCGAACTTCATTTGGATCACTTCGACTTTGTCTCCGCGATCCTCGTCGTATCCGATGGCGCCGCGGACCAGCGTCGCCAGCAATTGCATCTGTTCGTCCGGACGCTTCTCGGAAACCTTGTCGCCCTTATTGGTGGTCTTTTGAACTTCGTCGACCAGCACGGCCACGGAGAGCTTCTTGACCGCGCCGCCCTCGCTTATGTGGTTGGTGACCGTCTTGGAAATCTCGAAGTTGGTGGTTTCCTCGGAGCGGTTCTGATTTTCCTGGCGCGACGCGGTGTCGCCGCCGGTGCCGCTGGCGTCCGGCAAATTGGTACCGACGCTGACCTGCGACTCGCCTTCGGAATCGCGGCTGTTATTGGTTTCCGTGACTGCATTGGTCGAGCGGACGACTTGGCCTTCGGGGTCGTACTTCTCGGACTGGGTTGAGATCCGGTCGTAGCTGATATCGGCCGAGACCTCGGCCCGCACTTTGCCGAAACCGACTGTCTTTTCAAGTAGTTCCTCGATGGTGCGGGCAATCCGGGCTTCCACGGAGCGCTTCCGTTCTGCGGTTTTTGCGGCGAACGCGGCAGTGCCGTCGGCGGTGTCGAACCCGGATGACAACAGTGAGCCTTTGTCATCGATGATTGAAATCCGCCCAGGTGTCAGTTGCGGCACGGCGGAGGCCACGAGATGCTGGATCGCCGCCGTTTGCTCGGCGCTCAAGCGAACCGGCCCACGCATTTTCAAGATCACCGACGCGCTTGGTTCGCGCTTCTCGCGGCTGAACAATTCAC
>JAQBZY010000150.1 GCA_027620395.1 Pseudomonadota bacterium | reverse complement strand
GCCGCATCAGATGAAGCAAATAAAACAGTGGGTTAGGCTGTATTTAACTTAGTTATCTAGGACAGCCCCCAAAATTTTTAACGAGGAGATACTGACGTGAGCAAATCTCATTCCCCCTACACGGGCGTGTTCGCCGCCGTCCTGACCCAGATCAAGAACGACCTTGCCCCCGATCTCGACCGCATGGCGGCGCATTGCAAGTGGCTGCTGGCCAATGGTTGTGACGGTTTGGCCGTCTTGGGGACCACCGGCGAGGCCAATTCGTTTGGCCTCAAGGAACGGATCGGCATCGTCGACGGCCTGGTCGAGCGTGGCGTGCCCGCGGGCGTCATGATGCCCGGCACCGGCTGCTGCGCGGTGCCGGATTCCGTCGCCGCCAGCAAGGCCGCCATCGACGCCGGCGCCAAGGGCGTGCTGATGCTGCCGCCGTTTTATTATAAGAACAACAAAGACGAGGGCCTATTCGCGGCCTACTCGGAAGTGATTCAGCGGATCGGCGACGACAAGCTGAAAATTTATCTGTATCACTTCCCGCAGGTCTCGAACGTGCCGATCAGCTACAATCTGATCGAGATGCTGCTCAAGACCTATCCGAACACCGTGGTCGGCATGAAAGACAGCTCTGGCGACCTTGAAAACATGGCCGGCGCGGCGGAACGGTTCCCGGGCTTCGCGTCGTTCTCGGGCGCCGACGATCTGATGTTGCCGTTGCTGCGGCGCGGCGGCGTCGGCTGCATCACGGCCTGCGCCAATGTCGTCTCGCCGACGTTGGGCGAAATGTACGCCGGCTTTGTCTCCAAGCGGCCGGCATCCGAACTCGACACCCTCAACCAGAAGCTGATCGCGATGCGGCAGATGATCGCCAAGTATCCCCTGGCGCCGTCGTTGAAGGCGCTGGTGGCCAGGAACGGCAAGGACAATAGCTGGCTCCGGGTCCGCCCGCCGATGGTTGCGCTTAGCGACGGCGAATGCCAGACGCTCCACGCCGCGTTCGATGTCCTGGCACAGCCGATGGCGAAAGCGGCCTAAGCGTCCAAGGATTGGATAGCGGCGTGACCCGGGCGGCGAAGCGGCAGCTGATCTTCGATCTCGACGGCCAAGCGGTACCGCTGGCCGTGCATCGGGTCCGGGGCGCCAGGCGGGTCATCGTCCGCGTCGATCCAGATACCGACGGCATCCGCCTGACGTTGCCCTGGCACACGGCACTTGCCGAGGGACTCGAGTTTCTCGATCAGCAGCGGCGCTGGATCGCGAAACGCTTGGGCGCGCTGTCGCCCCGCGTGCCGTTCGCGCCGAGCGCCATCATTCCGATCCTCGGCATCGATCATTGTATCCTTCACATGCCTGGCGCACGTCGCGGCATTTGGACCGATGGCACCGAAATCCACGTCTCGGGCGCGCTCGAGCACCTGTCGAGGCGGCTCGGCGAATGGCTGAAAAAACAAGCCAAGGCGGCCATCGCCGAACGGGTTTTGCAAAAGACGGCGCTGATCGGCAAAAAAGCGGGCCGGATCAGCATCCGCGATACCCGGTCCCGCTGGGGATCATGCGCCATCGACGGCAAGCTCAACTTTTCCTGGCGCATCTACATGATGCCGGAATTCGTCTTCGACCATGTCGTCGCGCACGAAGTGGCGCATCTGGCGGAGCACAATCACGGACCCCGCTTCCACGCCCTGGTCGGCCGCCTGAGCGCCGAGCCAGACCGGGCCGAGGCCTGGCTCTCGGTGCACGGCGCCAAGCTGTATCGGATCGGCTGATACGGCCCGCATCCTTCGAGACGGCGTGAAGCGCAGTCCTGGAATCCACTCTCCGGCAGTGGACCCCGGGACCAGCCCGGGGTGACGTGAAGTGGGTGGCTTAGGCCGCCGAATCCTCGGTGTAACCGAAAGCTCGGGCAGCCATCCCATCGCCGGCAATGCCAAGCAAGGCTTCAGGTTTCCAATGTATGGACAGGTCCGGCCCGATACCCTATGTTCCGGTCGCTTTCGGGCATGCGGGTGTGGCGGAACTGGTAGACGCGCCAGACTCAAAATCTGGTTTTCGCAAGGAAGTGTCGGTTCGATTCCGACCACCCGCACCATCCCCCCACCTTTGTTGGATTCCCCCTCACCTAATACCAACTTGCGCGGAGTTAGACTCATTTGGAGGATTCCCAAGCGCTGAAAAATCTGAATCAATGGCATGAGTTGATTCGGAGGTTTGCGATGGGTAGAGCGGTTGCGTTGCGGAAAGATTTTGAAGGGCCGGATTTGCGTCGTCTTGCGAAGGCGTCGAAGGATGCGGTGCAAAGTCGCCGCCTTATAGCGCTGGCGGAGATATACGATGGGGGTCGACGCACGGATGCGGCCCGAATTGGTGATGTTGGTCTTCAAGTTATTCGGGACTGGGTGTTGCGCTTCAATGCCGATGGCCCGAATGGCCTGATTGACCGCAAGGCATGGGGTCAACCGTCGAAACTCAATGACGGTCAACGCAAAGAGCTTGCGCAGATTGTCGAAGACGGTCCCATTCCGGCGGTTCATGGTGTGGTCCGCTGGCGGCTCAAGGATCTGGCCCTTTGGATATTCGAAGAGTTTCGAATATCTTTGGATGAAAGTACCGTCAGTCGTGAACTGAAGACGCTGGGGTTCAGCAAAATCACGGCACGGTCGCAGCATCGAGGGCAGAACGAGTTTGCCGCTGAAGCTTTTAAAAAAACTTCCCCTCCGAGTTGGAAGAAGTCCGTGCGGGGCTCCCGGTCGGCACATCAATAGAGCTTTGGTGGCAGGACGAAGCCAGGGTCGGACAGAAAACCAAACTCACGCGGCGTTGGGCGAGACGTGGAACCCGCCCCAGAGCGCCAAAGGACCAGCGGACAAAGTCCGCCTGGATATTCGGCGCTATCTGTCCCGAGCGTGGCGTTGGCGCGGGCTTGGTTCTACCCCGCTGCAATACACAGGCCATGCAATGGCATCTTGATGAAATCTCGTCTCAAGTGACACCGGGAGCTCATGCCGTCCTCATCGTCGACCGTGCTGGTTGGCACATGACGAGCAGGCTCGCCATCCCATCCAACATCACCATTTTGCCTTTGCCGGCACGGTCACCAGAGTTGAACCCTGTAGAGAATATCTGGCAGTTCATGCGAGACAACTGGCTGTCCAACAGAGTTTTCGCTTCATACGAAGAGATCGTCGACATCTGCTGCGAAGCCTGGAACAAACTCATCGGTCAGCCATGGAAAATCATGTCTATCGGTATGCGGGAGTGGGCCATGGGTTTTGATTAATGCAAGTTGGTATTAGCGGCCCAAATACGCACTCCGGAACCGCACCCGGCATTCCTGTGGGTTCATGTTGCGTTTGAATTTGGTCGGCTCGCCAGCCAGGACCCGGAGCCATAGGAAGCGCGGTCCATCGCCGGCTTTGACGAATTTGGCGGCGTCCTTGAGCCCCGCTTCGTTCGTCACCATCAGCACCCGCTCGATGCCCGCACCCTCCGCCATGGTGGCGAGGCTGGTGCGCTTCGAGGTGTGCCCATCCTGGCCACCGGTTTCGCCGTGGCCACCGTTGTCGATGCAAACCAGGGTCAGGTTCCGGGGCGCCTCTGAGGCGACAGTGACCAAGGAACCGATGTTCATCATCATCTCGCCGTCGCCGGCGATCACCACCACCTCGCGCTCGGGTGCCCCCAAGGCCATGCCGAGCCCGGTCGAGACCGCCGCCCCCATGCAGCCGGCCATGGTGAACATGTTGGCGCCGTCGTTGGTCAACGCGGCGGCATCCCGTGCCGGGCCGGCCAAGCCGGTCACGAACAAATACTTGGACGGGTCTGGAAAAATCCTCGGCAACGCGCCGACGCGGTTCAAGGTGATCTTGCTCATATCTGTTTTTCCCATGTCAAAACGCCTTCGCGCCGAGAAACTTCTGGGTCAGGATCAACGCCGCCGCGTGGCCGCCCCGGAAGGCGGCATTGATCGCCGCCGCCGCCGCGCCCTCAAGCTCGTCCTCGCGCTCGACCCGGAACGTGAGGACGCCCATGGCGTGCAGGATCGGCTCGACCGCCTGGCCCATCGGATATTGCCACGGGTTCTGCTCGCCGTAATCGCCGCGCATCGAGACCATCATCAGCACCGGAAAGCCGCCACCCTTCACGAACGATAGAAAATTCGGACAGTTGCCGACGCCGGACGATTGCATCATCAGCACTGCTTTCTCGCCGACCAGATCGGCGCCGGCGGCGACGGCGACGCCTTCTTCCTCGGTGGTCAGCAGCACGCAGCGGGTTTCGTTGTCGGCTTCGGCGAGTTCCGCCAGACGCGCGTTGCCGGCGTCCGGAATATAGGTGAACAGCCGAACGCCTGAGTCCTTGAACTGCTTGAAAAGCGACATCGACCAGGTGTCGTGACGGTGAACGGCTTTAGGCATGGATGCGTCCCTTCCGGGCGGGTTGGTGATATTTATTGGCGCTAGGTTATCCTTTGCTTGACGATTCGCAAGTGGCGACAAACGTGATAATCTTTTCGGACGGCTTGAAAAGGAGGCCCCGATGCAGAAGCACCCCACCGGCCAGATGTTCGCCCGGTTCCTGATTGTGGTGGCAATCGCCGTCGTCACGTTCGCCACCGCCTCGACCCATGCTGGCACTCAGTCGGAAAGCCGGCTCGAACTGGCGCAGGCGACCACCGATCCGATGGTCTGCCTCAAGACCTGCATGGATCAATACGGCGCCAGCAAGAAGAATTCCTGCGCCCTGCAATGCGGCTTCGGCGGCGATGCCACCGCCGGCGCCGCACCGGGGCAAAAACCGAAGGTCGACTGCGGCGTCCAGTACAAACGCTGCATGAACGGCTGCAAGGCCGACAAGACCAATGCCAAGGCCTGCCAAAGCCAGTGCCGCGAGACCAGAACCAGTTGCATCTGAGCAACTCATAGCGGAGCAATCCTTTACTTAAAATGCGCTTTGCCCTGCCGGCGCTCGCCGCCATCACGCTATATGCCGGTTCCGCCACGGCCGCCGACCCGGTGCCGCACCACGAGCACGTGGCGCTTTATGAGAACTGCGTCACCAACGTGATGGCGCAGATGAAGCCGGAGCAGGCGATCTTCGCCAAGAGTATCTGCATGTGCCAATCAACCATGTTCGCCAAAAAACATACCTATTAAGGAATTGGCCGATATGGCGGCGCCCGGCGGCAAGATCGCCGAAACAGCCC
>JAQBZY010000149.1 GCA_027620395.1 Pseudomonadota bacterium | reverse complement strand
ACACCAGAGCGCTGATCGGTTGGCTGCAAGAGGCCGGCCATCAGGTCTTGCTTCCGGTCGTCGTCGGCAAGGCGGCGCCCTTGATGTTTCGAGTCTGGCGCGCCGGTGATCCTCTGGTCGCGGGCGGCTTTGGAACCCAAGTGCCGAGCCCCGGTGCCAAGGCCCTGATCCCGGAAGTGCTGTTCGTGCCGTTGCTGGCCTACGATGACGACGGCTACCGCTTGGGCTATGGCGGCGGCTTCTATGACCGCACCCTGGAGATGCTGCGGGGCGGCGGCAATCCGATTGCCATCGGCGTCGCCTATGCGGCGCAACGGGTGGACAGCGTGCCCCGCACGCCGCATGATCAACGCCTCGACTGGTTGGCGACGGAAGCGGGCGTCAGCCCGGCCCGGCCCGCCGCCGGCCAAGTCTAAGCGACGAGGACAGGAAGCGGGCATGCGGATATTGGTCGTCGGCGACATCGTCGGCAGTTCCGGCCGAGCGGCGTTGAACGCCAATCTGGCCAGGCTTCGTGAGAAGCTGAAACTCGATTTCGTGATCGTCAACGGTGAGAACGCGGCGCATGGTTTCGGCATCACCGGCACCATTTGCGAGAGCTTCTATCAGGCCGGCGCCGACTGCATCACGACCGGCAATCATGCCTGGGACCAGCGCGACATCATCCAGCACATGCAGCGCGACAACCGCGTGCTCAGGCCGATCAACTATCCGCCCGGCACGCCGGGTAAGGGCTTCGGCATCTACGAGACAAGGGACGGGCGCCGGGTTTTGGTCGCCAACGTCATGTGTCGGCTGTTCATGGAGCTGTTGGACGATCCGTTCCAGGCGCTAGCAGCCCTGCTCGACCGCTATCGACTGATGCGCGACGCCGACGCCATCGTGCTTGATGTGCATGGCGAGGCGTCGAGCGAGAAGCAGGCCCTGGCGCATTTCGTCGATGGCCGGGTCAGCGCCGCTTTGGGCACCCACACCCATGTGCCGACGGCGGATACTTGGGTGTTGCCGAAGGGGACGGCGTACCAGACCGACATCGGCATGACCGGCGATTACGATTCAGTGATCGGCATGCTGAAGGAAGGCTCGATGGCGCGGTTTCTGACCAAGGGCGAACGGATCCGCCTGGAGCCGGCCGAGGGCGAGGGGACGCTCTGCGCAGCCCTGGTGGTCACCGACGACAAGACCGGACTGGCCAAGAAAATCCAGCCGCTGCGCTTGGGCGGGCATCTTCCCGAGGTGATGCCGAAATAGCCGCACCCAGCCAAGGGCGTGCCGCAATCTTGACATAATGCCTTGCGAAGTGGATGCAGGGCCAACGCCGGCGGGTCACGCTGGCGCAGTCAACGTGAGCGACTTGGTGTATAACTCGATTCGGGCCCGCACCGCGCGGCCCGGGGGGATTCGGTAGGAAGCACGGACATGGCCGGCCATTCACAATTCAAGAACATCATGCACAGGAAAGGCGCGCAGGATGCCAAGCGCGCCAAGAACTTCTCCAAACTCGGCCGGGAAATCTCGGTCGCGGCCCGCGACGGCGGCGATCCGGCGTTCAACGCCCGGCTCAGGACCGCGATCGCGGCGGCCAAGGCGCAGAACATGCCAAACGACAACGTCAAGCGGGCCATTCAAAAGGGCATCGGCGGCGACGGCGAGAACTACGAGGAAATCCGCTACGAGGGCTACGGGCCGGGCGGCGTCGCGATGATCGTCGAGGCCTTGACCGACAACCGTAACCGCACCGCGTCCGAAGTGCGCTCGATCTTTTCCAAGCACGGCGGCAACTTGGGCGAGACCGGCAGCGTCGGCTTCATGTTTGAGCGGATCGGGCAGATTGTCTTTTCCGCCGATGCCGCCGGCGCCGATCAGATGTTCGAGGCCGCGTTGGATGCCGGTGCCACCGATGCCGCCTCCGACGACGACGGCCACGTGGTCAGTTGCGCGCCGGAGGAATTCAACAGCGTCAGGGACGCCCTGGTCGAAAAGTTCGGCGATCCGGAAAGCGCCGGCCTCGATTGGAAGCCGCTGAACTCGATCGAGGTCGACGAGGACGCCGCCGGCACGCTGATGAAACTGATCGCGGCGCTCGAGGACAATGACGATGTGCAAAGCGTCGCCGCCAATTTCGAGGTCGCCGACGACGTTCTACAACGACTGAGTGCGTGAAGGAAAGCGGGTGCGGCTCATTGGCTTCGATCCAGGATTGCAACGTACCGGTTGGGGCGTCATCGAAGCCGTTGGCAACCGGCTCCGCCATATTGCCGACGGCGCCGTCGTCACCACGCCGACGCTCGAATTATCGCAGCGGCTGGTGCAGTTGCATGCCGGGCTCATGGCGGTGATCGCGGAGTTCGAGCCCGACGAGGCGGCGGTCGAGGAGACTTTCGTCAACAAGAACGCCGTCTCGACGCTGAAGCTCGGCCAGGCGCGGGGAATCGTGCTTCTAGTTCCGGCCTTGGCCGGGATTCCAGTCGCCGAATATTTGCCGAACCTGGTCAAGAAGACCGTCGTTGGTGCCGGCCATGCCCAAAAGCAACAGGTGCAGATGATGATCCGCACGCTGCTGCCCGGCGCCCGGATCGCCAGCGCCGACGCCGCCGATGCGCTCGCCGTCGCGATCTGCCACGCGCATCACCGCGGCACTCGCGAGCGGATCGCGCGTCTGACGCGAGCCGCCGAATGATTGCTGGGCTCAAGGGTGTCGTCGAGACCGTCGACGACGACGGCGCGGTGATCTATGCCGGTGGCGTCGGCTATCTGGTGTTCGCGTCAGGGCGGACGCTGAGAAGGCTCATGCCCGGCGAGGCGGCGGCGCTGTTGATCGAAACCCATGTCCGCGAGGATCATATTCATCTGTACGGATTTCTCGACCGCATCGAGCGCGATTGGTTCCGATTGCTGACCACCGTGCAAGGCGTCGGCGCCAGGGTCGCGCTCGCCATCCTCGGTCAGTTGTCGTCGGACGAACTGACCCGCGCCATCGCGTCGGGCGACAAGGGCGCGATGACTCGGGCACCCGGCGTCGGGCCGAAGCTGGCGACGCGGATCTTGAGCGAGCTCAAGGAAAAGGCCGGCATGATCGCGCTTGGCCAAGCGGCGCACGCGGCCAAGGGCGCCAAGGGCGCGAAGGGCGGCAAGGGCGATGCAACGGCAGTGGCGCCGGATCTGATTGCCGACGCCGTCTCGGCGCTGGTCAATTTAGGCTACGCGCCATCGGAAGCCTTCGGCGCCATCGGCGAGGCGTCGTCCGAGTTGGGCCCCTCAGCCGACATCGCCCGGCTGATCAAGGGCGGCCTGACCAGATTGGCGCCGGCCGACACCCGGGCCGGAGGCCGCTGAGATGGCCGAGGGCGAACGCATTGTCGATCTCGACGTCGGCGTCTCGGATCAGCCCGATGTGGCGCTCCGGCCGCAACGGCTCGC
Source organism: Pseudomonadota bacterium (assembly GCA_027620395.1). Classification (GTDB taxonomy): domain Bacteria; phylum Pseudomonadota; class Alphaproteobacteria; order Rhodospirillales; family Casp-alpha2; genus JAQBZY01. Next base: position 1,850 of record JAQBZY010000149.1, on the reverse strand, counting down.
CGATTTCGTCGGCCAACAGCAGGTCTGCCGAAATCTGAAGGTGTTCGTCGAGGCGTCGAAGGCCCGGGGCGAGGCCCTCGACCACGTGCTGTTTCACGGGCCGCCCGGTCTCGGCAAGACGACGTTGGCCAGCATCGTGGCCAAGGAAATGGGCGTCGGCTTCCGGGCCACCTCGGGTCCGGTGATCGCCAAGGCCGGCGATTTGGCGGCGATCGTCACCAATCTCGAACCCCGCGACGTCCTGTTCATCGACGAAATCCACCGCCTCAGTCCGGCGGTCGAGGAGATCCTTTATCCGGCGATGGAGGATTTCCAACTCGATCTGATCATCGGCGAAGGCCCGGCGGCGCGTTCGGTCCGGATCGATCTGCCGCGCTTCACGCTGGTCGGCGCGACGACGCGCTCGGGTTTGATCACGACGCCGCTCCGCGAACGGTTCGGTATTCCGCTCCGGATGGAATTTTACGGCGTCGATGATTTGAAAAAGATCGTCAGCCGTGGCGCCGGCTTGCTGGGGTTCAATCTGACCGAGGACGGGGCCAGCGAAATCGCCAAGCGGGCGCGCGGCACGCCCCGCGTCGCCGGCAGGCTTTTGCGCCGGGGCCGCGATTTCGCCGCCGTCGACGGCACCGATCCGGTCGACGCCAAGGCCGCCGATGCCGCGCTCAACCGCCTGGATGTCGATGGCCGTGGCTTGGATGCCATGGACCGGCGCTATCTGGGATGCATCGCCGACAACTACGGCGGTGGTCCGGTCGGGGTCGAAACCATGGCCGCCGCGTTGTCGGAACAACGCGACACCATCGAGGAAGTGATCGAGCCGTATCTGATCCAGCAGGGACTGTTGATGCGCACCCCCAGAGGCCGGGCCCTGACGCCTGAATGCTTCCGGCATTTAGGCCTGAAACCGCCGGCTGGTTTCCAGCAACTGGCGCTGATCGCCGAGGTTGACGACGATGCCTGACGCCTCGATGCCAGCGCCGCATATCCATCAAGTCCGGGTCTATTTTGAAGATACCGACGCCGGCGGCATTGTTTATTACGCCAATTATCTCCGCTTCGCCGAACGGGCGCGTTCGGAAATGCTGCGCACCGCTGGCATCGAAAGCTCGTCCTTGCTGGCCGATCAAGGGGCCGCCTTGGCGGTCAAGAATTGCAGCGCCGAGTATCATCGGCCGGCCAGGCTCGACGATTTGCTCGATATCCATACCCGGGTCGCCGAGATCGGTGGCGCCACGATCACGCTCAGCCAGGATGTGCGGCGCGGCGACGAATTGCTGGTGTCGATGATGGTGCGGCTCGCCTGCATCGGAATCGAGACCGGGGCACCGCGTCGGCTGCCGGAAGGGCTGCGCCACAAATTCGACATCAATCACACAATAAATTCCAATCGAAGGACGGAGTGACGAATGGGTAATCAAGTTGTGGACGCCGCCATGGTCGCGGGCTCGATGGGCGCCGACCACTTTTCGATGGTGTCCTTGTTCTTGCGTGCCGACATCATCGTCAAGGCGGTGATCGTGTTGTTGGTGCTGGCGTCAATTTGGTGCTGGGCGATCATTTTCGAGAAGCTGATGACGATCCGGCGCTTGAACAAGCGCTCGAACGATTTCGAGCAGGCGTTCTGGTCGGGGATGTCGTTGGACGATTTGTTCGACCGGCTGTCGACGCAACCGAGGGATCCGATGTCGGCGGTGTTTGTCGCCGCCATGCGTGAATGGCGGCGCGCGTCCGGCAGCGCGCCGGCCAGCATGCGGGTCGGCTTGGCCGACCGCATCGACCGAGTGATGCAGATCACCTTGGCCCGCGAGATGGATCGGGCCGAGCGCTACATGACGTTTTTGGCCACC
>JAQBZY010000148.1 GCA_027620395.1 Pseudomonadota bacterium | reverse complement strand
CCCCAGCCATTTTTCTCCAAGTTCACTCTCGCCCGGCGGTACTGGCAGCCCCCACCGCTCAAACCGCGCTCCCGGTGTCATAGGTCCGAGGGACGAGCGCGGCATGAAACCAGGTAACGAATGTTTCGTGCGAAAAGACCGGCAACCCGGTCGCGGCCCGGATGTCCGCCGCATAGGGTGTCATATTGGTGCATTCAAGCACGATGGCGGCCAAGTCCGGATGCGCGGCATGGAGTGCCTGGGCCGCCTCGACGTTGTCGCGCCGCGCGGCGGCGACGTCCAACTCCAACTCGTTTCCTAAAATTGCCCTGGTAAATTCCTTTCCGCCTTCGGTGCCGCCAATCGGCGTGCCTTCCGGAACACCCGCCTTCGATAGGTGTTCTGGCGTCAGCGTCGACGCGGAAATGGTTAGAACCCCGGCCCGCTTGTTCGGGCCGAGCAAGCGGTTGACCAAGGCCACCTGCATCAACGACGAGGTGGCGACCGGAACCGGCAGCGCGGCGGCGAGATCATCTTGAAACAAGCTCAGAAAGCCGCAATTGGTGGTGATGCCGTCGACGCCGTCGGCGACAAGTTCCCGTGCCGCTTCCAGGAATTTGCCGTACAGACCCTGGGCACCCTTGCGGACGACCCGATCTGGCGTCGCATCGCGCACGACTTTGTAATGGACCGGAAACGGCCAGGTGCGGGCATTGCCGGTATCGCCGGGAATCCGGGGAAATCTCGCTTCCAGCATCAAGATACCTAACGCCGCGCCAGAGATGGCCTTGCCGCCACGCACCCGCATGGTCATTGCTCCAATTCCAACGCGCCGTCCTATCCCGGTCTCGCGCGCTGGAGCATGCGATCGGGAAGCCATGTCGCGAGTTCGGGAAAGGCAATAAGAATAAAGACCATCAGCACCATGATCAGGAACATCGGAAAGGCGGCGCGGGCGATGTAGTTCATCTCGTGCCCGGTCATGCCCTGGAGAACGAACAGGTTGAACCCGATCGGCGGCGTGATCTGCGCCATTTCGACGACGACGACGATGAAGATACCGAACCAGATGATATCGATGCCGGCCTGGCGGATCATCGGCTCGACCACGGCGATGGTCAGCACCACCGACGAGATGCCGTCGAGAAAGCAGCCGATAACGATGTAGAAAACGAGAAGCGCCATCAGCAGCTCGAAACGGGTCAGATGCAGTGAGGAAATCCACTCGGCAAGCGCGCGCGGCAGGCCGGTAAAGCCCATCGCCAGCGAAAGGAACGCCGCCCCCGACAGAATGAGGGCGATCATGGCTGAGGTGCGGGTTGCCCCGAGCAGGCTCTCGGTTAAGTTATTCCACGAAAGCGAGCGCTGCGCGCCGGCCAGGATCAGAGCACCAATGACGCCGAAAGCCGCGGCCTCCGTCGCCGTCGCAAAGCCGAGATACATGGAACCGATAACCAGCAGGATCAGGAGAATCACCGGCACCAGGAAACGGGAGTTCCGGAACCGCTCGCCGAGGCTCATGCCGGGTTCCGGTTTCGGCCGGTAGTTCTTCGACAGCTTCGACAGAATGACCACATAACCCATGAAAAGTAGCGCAAGGAAGAGCCCCGGCACGATACCGGCGATGAACAGCTTGGAAATCGACTCGTCGATCGTCACGCCATAGACGATCAGCGTCAGCGATGGCGGAATCATCAGGCCGAGCGTGGCCGCGCCGGCCAACGTGCCGACGATCAAATGTTCCGGATAGTCGCGCTGGCGTAGTTCCGGAATCGACATCTTGCCGACCGTCGTCAGGGTCGCGGCCGAGGAGCCCGACACGGCGGCGAATACAGTGCAGCCGACGATGTTGGTATGCAGTAGCCCGCCCGGCAATTTCGCCAGCCACGGAGACAGCCCCTTGAACATGTCCTCGGAAAGCCGCGTCCGGAACAGGATTTCGCCCATCCAGATGAACAGCGGCAACGCCGTCAACGACCACGACGAGGCGGAGCGCCAAATCGTCGTGATCATCGCGTCGCCGGCCGGCCGCACGGTGAAAATCTCCATGCCGACGAAGGCGACGCCGAGCAGCGCCAGACCAACCCAAACGCCGGTGCCGAGCAGCAGAAAGAGAACGAACAGGAAGATGCCGACGGCGTAGAATTGTTCCATGGCGTCTATTCCCCGTGGCTCTGGCCGATAATATCAGACCGAATGTTGTCTCGCTTGGTGGCGATCAGCGTCACGAGGTTGTCAATAAAGCAAACGGCGAGAAGCACGGCGCCGAACGCCATGGGTATCTGCACGATCCAGATCGGGGTCGCGTCCTGCCCCTGGCTCAAGTCGTTAAGCTTGTGCGACCACCAAGTGGCCTTGACGGCGTACCAGGCGAGATAGGATGCAGCGGACGTTCCCATCACCAGCGCCCACAATTCGCCCCAGAACCGGTACTTTCCAAGCGCCGTCAAAAGCAGGCTGACGCGGATGTGGGCGCCGCGGTTGAGCGCATAGGCGAAGGCCAGGAACGAGGCCGCCGCCATCAGATAGCCGGCATATTCGGACGAACCGGGAAAGGCAATTCCCGACCATCGCGTAATCATCTGCAGAACGATCACGATCAGTATGGCGACCAGACAAAGCGCGGATACGACCCCCGACGCCAGATACAGTGTATCGAGAAAACGGCGGAGTGTCCGCAGCATGGCGTTTACGCGCCTCATTCAAAGGGAGAGGGGCCCCGGCTTGCGGCCGGAGCCCCATCCAGAAACGTGATCGGCTTACTTCGCCATATAGGCGTCGACGACGGCCTTGCCCTCGGCGCCGGCTTTCGCAAGCCATTCCTTGGTCATCGTATCGCCGAAGCCTTTCAGTTCGCTTTTCAGCTGCTTGCTCGGCGGCGCGACTGTCATGCCGTTTTCGGCCAGCTTCTTGAGATAGAAGCTGGTGAGTTCCTGAGCCTTGGCGAGACCGTCTTCGGCGGCCGTTCCGGCGCAAGTCTTGACGATCTTCTTCTCCGCGCTGGGAAGGGCCTTCCACGCGGCCTTGTTGACGAAAACGATGTTGCGCGGCAGCCAGGCTTGAACATCGTAGAAATGCTTGAGCTGTTCCCAGACCTTGCGGTCATAGCCGGTCGAGCCCGACGAGATGAAGCTTTCGGCGACACCCGTGGCCAAGGCCTGGCTCAATTCCGCGGCCTCGATCTGCACCGGGACCATGCCGGCCAACGCCGCGATCCGCGCCGTCGCCGCATTATATGCCCGGAACTTGACGCCCTTAAGATCGGTCGTGGAATTCACGTCTTTCTTGGTGTAAAGGCCCTGCGGTGGCCATGGCACGGCGTAGAGATAGACGAGGTTGTCGGCGTCGAGGGCCGCCTTGACCTTATTGAGCGCCGCCATCCAGAGCTTTTGGGAATCCTTGAAGGACGTGGCTAGGAAGGGAATGGAATCGACGCCGTAAATTGCCTTTTCGTTGGCGTGCGCTGAAATCAACCGCTCTCCAATCGGTGCCTGGCCTGTCTGCACGGCGCGCTTGATGTCATTGCCGCCGAACAGCGAACCGCCCGGATGGGTGACGATCTTGAGTTTACCGGCAGTGCCGTCGGTCACGCATTTGGCGAACTTGGCGCCATTTTCGGAATGATAATTGGTCGCCGAATAAGCCATCGGCATGTCCCATTTGTCGGCGGCAAGCGCCGGTGAAATTGCCGTTGCGGCAATGGCGGTCGTGGCGAGAAGTGCATACAGTCGTTTCATGACGGTCTCCCATGTCATCCGGTTTTCGCAGCCGGGCTTACTCCTTCAAACCTGTTTGGCGCGAGGGGCGCAAGGTCGATATTTAGCACCGGCGCCGATCCGCCATTGGCTAGGATCAAGGACTTTGCCCCAATGTTGAGCCGGCCCGAAGCCGAACTTCCCGCCCTTCAGGCCGCCGGTCGGCTGGGTTGCCCGGTGGCCTTGACAAATTGCCGGGAATTCAAAGCAAGCCGGACGGCGCTGAAAGTCTTAATGAATCGCCGGCATGGCAAAATTGACATCGGACAAACGCATCAGCCAAACGCCTGGTTCGCCTTGAAAATCAGAACCGTGCGATTACCGAGCGGCGAGCCACTTGGGCCCATTTGATTGACAATCTTATTCTGTACGTGCACTCATGGGTTTATGCGTAAAGTGCTGACCGCTCTTCTAATATTTTGTTTCGTCGCCCTGCCGGTGACGATGGCCGTTGCCATGCCGGGAACGGCCGCCATGGCGGCGGCAGAGCACCATCATGGTGGCGACGGCGATTGCGACGACGCCAAGATGGGCATGTGCTGCCAGATGTCGGCAACGCATTGCGGTGGCGTTTTTCAGTTTTCCGAAACCGATCTGGTAATCGGACGGCCGCTCGTCCGCACCAAGGTGACGGCGGCTCTCGTCGGCGCCTTGCGTCGCCTTTCCACGCCTACCGAACTACGGCCTCCACGAGTCTGACGCCTGCCTGAATATCCGGCGCCGATGCGGTGCCGTGACCAGCACGTTAACACTCGAGAGGAAAACCATGTCCAGATTCCGCCCGCGGCGTTTCGCCACCATCGCCGTCATCGCCGCCGCAACGACGGCGCTCGTCTCCGCTTCTCCCGCCTTGGCCGACGCCACGCATGGTCACGGCAACAATGCCGCCATCGGCCAGCCGGAAAGGCGGCCAACGCCAAGCGCACGATCGAAGTCACCATGCACGACAACTACTACGAGCCGGAAAAGATCAAACTGAAGGAAGGCGAGACAGTCCGTTTCATCGTTAAGAGATAGTGGCGCCCTGGTGCACGAATTCTCCATCGCGACGGCAGAGATGCACAAGGCGCATGCGCCGGAAATGATAATGATGGTCGAGCACGGGGTTCTGAAGGCCGACCACATAAACTGGGACGCCGCAAAAAAGATGCAAGCCTCGATGGGACACGGCATGCACAACGAGCCGAACAGCCTGCTACTCGATCCCGGCAAGTCCGGAGAAATCGTCTGGCATTTTCCCAAGCACGCGACCCTCGAATTCGCTTGCAACGTGCCCGGTCATTACGACGCCGGCATGACGGGGAAAATCGAGCTCGGGCATTGAAGCGCGACCGTCGAAGGATGAATTCTATGCATGGACGCATATCGTATCCCGCCGCCGCCATTATTTTGACGGTTGCGGCTATTATCCGCCCGGTGGCCGCTGGCGAGTACAAGCTCAGTGTCGACCGGGTCACCGTTGACGGCGGTTCCTTCACGCGCACCGGGATCGGCTATAACGGCGCCTCGCCGGGGCCGGTGTTGCGCTTCAAGGAAGGCGAAGACGTCACCATCCAGGTAACC
>JAQBZY010000147.1 GCA_027620395.1 Pseudomonadota bacterium | reverse complement strand
CATCCGCCCGGCGCTGCGCCGGCACTTGGACAAGCATGGTTTTTCCAACGTCGCAATCGCCGACCCGCCGCCCGGCAACGACGCCATATTTTTGGCCGCCCGCACAGCGCCCGATCATCCGTGGCCGCAGTGGGTCCGGGCCAGCATCGGGCGCACCGACGGCAAGCCGCCGCCGATGATCCCCAATTCCGGCGGCTCGATTTGCAACGATGTCTTCCAGGACGTCTTGAAAATACCGTTCGTCTGGTTGCCGCTCAGCTACACCGGATGCTCGCAGCACGCGCCCGACGAACATATCCTGTGGCCGCTATCGCGGGACGGCATGGCGCTGGTCACCGGCGTCTATTGGGACCTGGGCGATCCGGATACGAGATGGCAGCCATGAGCCGGGAAACGGCGATCAAAGGCATCGAGGGCTACTTCGACGACGGCGGCTTCATGGCCGACCTGGCTAGGCGCGTCGCGATCCGGACCGAAAGTCCGATCGCGGAACGGACACCCGAACTTTACCGATATTTGACCGACGAGATGACGCCTTACCTGGCGCCCTTGGGTTTCGAGTGCCGGATTTTCGATAACCCGGTCGCCGACGCCGGCCCGTTCCTGGTCGCGACTCGGACCGAAGACCCGGCGCTGCCGACGGTCATGACCTATGGCCACGGCGACGTGGTGCGCGGTCACGACGATCAGTGGCGGGCCGGCTTGAATCCATGGCAGATCGTCGTCGAAGACGAGCGTTGGTACGGCCGCGGCACCGCCGACAACAAGGCGCAACACACCATCAATCTGGCCGCGATTAAGACAGTATTGGAAACGCGGGGCGCACTTGGGTTCAACGTCGTGGCCTTGATCGAGACCGGTGAGGAGCGGGGCTCGCCCGGCCTCCGCGCCTTTTGCGAAGCCAACAAGGATTTGTTCGAGGCCGATGTTTTCATTGCCTCCGACGGGCCCAGGATGCAGCCCGGCACGCCGACCATCTTCATGGGGTCTCGCGGCGTCTTCAATTTCACCATGTCATTGGTGCTAAGGGACGGCGGCCATCATTCCGGCAACTGGGGCGGGCTTTTGGCCAACCCCGGCGTGATCATGGCGCACGCCTTGGCCAGCATCGTCGATTCCAAGGGCAAGATCCTGGTCGATGAATGGCGCGCGCAGCCGATGTCGAATTCCGTCCGCGGGGCGATTTCCAAGCTCAAGGTCGGCGGCAATCCGGGTGAGCCGGAAATCGACCGCGATTGGGGCGAGCCGGGCCTGACGCCGGAGGAACGCGTTTTTGGTTCCAATACCTTCGAGGTCCGCGCCTTCGAGACCGGCAATCCGAAGAACCCGGTCAACGCCATTCCGCCCCGCGCCATCGCCTATGGCCATATCCGCTATGTCGTCGGCACCGATCCAAAACAGTTTATCCCGGCCCTGCGCCGGCATCTCGACGCCCGTGGGTTCGACGCCATCACGTTAACGCCCGAGCGCGATTTCATGAACGCCACCCGGCTCGACCCGGATCATCCGTGGGCGCAATGGGCGATCCGGTCCTTGCAGCATACCGGCGAACGCGATGTCGCGGTGCTACCGAACTTAGGCGGCACGCTGCCGAACGATGTCTTCGCGGACGTTCTAGGGCTGCCGACCATTTGGGTGCCGCATTCTTACACCGGTTGCTCGCAACATGCGCCGAACGAACACGTGCTGGCGCCGGTTTGCCGGGACGCGCTCCGCCTCATGACTGGCTTGTGGTGGGACTTGGGCGCCGGCGGCACGCCAACAGGAGGAACGAATTGATGGCCGAACTTTGCGATCTGACGGCGGTTGAGCTTAGGCGGCTGATCGGCGCCAAGGAAATCTCGCCGGTCGAGCTTCTGGCAAGCTGCATCGGCAGGATCGAGAAAGTTGACGGCGCGGTGAACGCCATGGTGACCCGCGCCTTCCCGCGGGCCCGCAAGGAAGCTAAGGCGGCCGAGAAAGCCGTCCTCAAGGGCGAGCCGTTAGGCCTCCTGCACGGGCTCCCGATTGGAATCAAGGATTTGGAGGCGACAGAGGGCGTGCGGACCACGCTTGGCTCCAAACTCTATGCCAAGAATGTCCCCACCGCCGATCAGTTGAGCGTCGCCAATGTCCGCGCCGAGGGCGCCATCGTTATCGGCAAGACCAACACGCCGGAATTCGGCGCCGGCGCCAACACCCGCAATCTGGTTTTTGGCGCCACCGGCAATCCGTTCGATCCGCTCAAGACTTGCGCCGGTTCTTCAGGCGGCTCGGCGGTCGCCTTGGCGACCGGCATGGTGCCGATCGCCAGCGGTTCCGATTACGGCGGCTCGCTCAGAACGCCAGCGGCATTCTGCGGCGTCGTCGGGTTCAGGCCCTCGCCAGGCGTGGTGCCGGCGGAAGCGCGCCCGGTTGGTCTCTCACCATTTTCCGTTCTCGGGCCGATGGCGAGAAATGTCGCCGATGCGGCGCTTTTGTTGTCGGCGCAGACTTCGGCCGATCCCCGCGACCCGTTTTCCATGGGTATTGATGCGTCGCTGCTCGATCCCCTGCTTGAGGCCGATCTCTCCGGTATCCGCGCCGCCATCTCAACCGATCTTGGCTGCGCCCCGGTATCGAAGGCCTATCGCAAGCTGTTCAAAAATCGGGTCCAGAAAATTCGCGGCGCATTCCTGGAAGCGCAAGACCGCGACCCGGATTTCGCCGGCGTGCATGAGTGTTTCGAGGTGCTGCGCGGCGTCAATTTCGTCGCCGCGCACGGCGAGCGGGTCCGGACTCGGCGCAAAGATTTGAGTCCCAACGTCATCGACAACGTCGACCGTGGCCTCGAATATTCCCTGGAAGACGTCGCCAAGGCGCATCTGGCGCAAACCCGAATCGCCCGGGCCTGGTTGCAGTTATTCAGAGATGTCGACGTGGTGATCTGTCCCGGCGCCTCGGTGACGCCGTTTCCGCACGCCAATTGGTCCGTCGCCGAGATCGATGGCGAGAAAATGCCGACCTACATGCGTTGGCTGGCCTTGACCTATGTGCCGACCATGGCTGCCGCCTGCGGCGCGGTACTGCCGTGCGGCTTGGACGCCGCCGGCATGCCGTTCGGCATCCAGGTGCTCGGCCCGCCCGGCGCCGACCGCCACGTGCTTGCCGTCGCCGCCGCCATCGAGCGGCAACTGGCCAGGCATCCGGAAACGGCCAGGCCGGTTCCCGACCTGGCGGCGCTCGGCAAGTTGGCAAGCCGCAAGAAGACGCCATGAAAATATTCACTGCCTGCCTCGGCACCGAGACCCATACCGACGCGCCGCTGCCGACCGATCTGGCGGCCTTCGAGAGCAGCCATCTGGTCCGCAACGGAGCGCACGGCGACAACCCGCATATGTTCGGCGCCCCCTTGGTGATCTGGCGCCAACACGCCAAGGCCAAGGGCTGGCAGGTTGCCGAAGGATTGTCTGCCTTCGCGACACCTTCCGGGATCGTCGTCCGCAAAGTCTACGAGGATTTGCGGAACGAAATCCTGGACGCGCTCAGGGCCGCGATGCCGGTCGACGCGGTGATGCTGAGCCTGCACGGCGCCATGGTCGCCGACGGTTACGACAATGGCGAAGGCGATCTGGTTTTAGAGATACGTAAGATCGTCGGCCCGAAGGTGCCGATCGCGGCCGAACTCGACCTGCATTGTCACATTGCCCGGGCGTTGATCGACAATCTGGTGGCGGTGGTGATTTATAAAGAATATCCGCACATCGATTTCCGTGAACGTGCGGAAGAACTATGGCAAATCATGGAAGCGGCATTGGAAGGCCGCGCCAAGCCCGTCATCAGTATCTTCGATTGCCGGATGGTCGGACTCTATCACACCACCCGCCAACCGATGCGCGGTTTCGTCGAGCTGATGACGGCGCTTGAAGGCAAGGATGGCGTGCTGTCGGTCTCGCTCGGGCATGGCTTTCCCTGGGGCGATGTCCCGGAAGAAGGGACCCGCGTCGTCGTCGTGACGGACGACAGGAAAGCCGCCGGCGACGTTCTGGCTGAAAAGCTCGGCCGCGAGCTGTGGGCGATGCGGGATGAAATAACGCCCCGCTATGTTGACATGGAAACCGCCATCACCGAGGCGCTGTCGTGCAAAAAGGGCCCCGCCGTGATTGCCGATATGGCCGACAATCCGGGTGGCGGCGGGCCCGGCGACAGCACCTTTATCGTCAAACGAATGTTGGAGCGCGGCATCGGCATGGCGGCGGTCGGTGGCATCTGGGATCCGGTCGCGACCGGTATCTGCTTGGGCGCCGGCGAGGGGGCACGGATTCCGCTCCGCCTTGGCGGCAAGACCGGCCCGACGTCGGGGGATCCCCTGGACTTGGAAGTCGAAGTGAAAAAAATCGTCCGCAACGCCACGGTCAAAGGCTTGGGCGGCGCGCCGCGCGTCATCGGCGATGCCTGCTGGGTGCACGCGGAAGGGATCGACTTCGTGATCCATTCGGCCCGCTCGCAGAACGTGACGCCGGATTTCTTCGAGAAACTCGGCATCGACCCGAAGTCGAAACGCATCTTGGTCGTCAAATCCATGCAGCACTTCCATGCCGGTTACGCGCCGATCGCGGAGAAAATTATCTATACCGCAGCGCCCGGCACGCTGATCTGGGACATGGCCAAGCTTCCTTACAAGAAAATCGCTCGGCCGGTGTGGCCGATCGATGCCGATCCGTGGGCATCCAATGCCGAACGGCCGTGGTGACGAAATTAAGATAAGAGCGGGGGCTCAACGCGGCGGCCAGTCGGCGATCGTCTCAAGTCTGAAGCTGCTGCAATATCCGCTTTAACTTGCCGCGTTGGATTTTTCCGGTGTTGGTGCGGGGGATGGACTTCAATACGGTCACCGTCACCAAGCCGAATGCCGGCGGTAGCAGCGACGATAAATTCTTTTCGATATACGGGATGCTGCCCAGATCGTCGGGCACGATCGCAATCCGAACATTAGCGATCCCGTCTTTGTCATTCAGGACTGTCAGGCAGGCGTCGGCGATCGGTAATTCCCGTATTAGTTTGTCCTCCATCGGTTGCGGGGCATATTTTATGCCCCGAACGTTGAGCAGATCATCTTCTCGGCCGACGATCTTCAATGTGCGGCTGTCTTGCATGATCCCGATATCGCCCGGATAAAACCAACCATTTCGAAACATCCGCTCGGTGGTCTCGGGATCGTCGAGATAACCCGAGACGCAGCCATCACTTTGTATCCGAACCCGGCCCGGCTTTCCGAATACCGGCGCATCGTCGTCGGCCGTGACCTCGACCCGGACGCCCGGAACGACGGTGCCGGCG
>JAQBZY010000146.1 GCA_027620395.1 Pseudomonadota bacterium | reverse complement strand
TGGCAGCATCTTGGGTTCATTCCTCGGCGCCGCCTTCATGGTGATGATCCCGATCCTTTTGAAAACGATCATGGTCGACGGCATGGGCTTCGCCGTCGGCGCCGCCAAGCATGCCGAGGTGATGTTGCTTGGAGCACTAATCATCTTCTTTCTGATTGTCGAGCCGCACGGATTGGCTAGGCTTTGGCAGATTCTGAAGGAAAAACTGCGCCGCTGGCCGTTCCCATACTAAGATTTGGCCCGTCCGCGGGAGGGAATTTAGGAAACCTGTTCAAAATGGCCCAAGATGGGTAACATGCGTCCGACCAATTAAGACCAACCGGCGATAAGCCGTCCAGCAACCTCGAAAGGGAGGCAACTATGAACGTTAAGACAATATCCAAACTCATGGCAGCTGCCGCGATCATCGCCCCGTTGGCGGCGGCCACGGCCGAAGCTTACGAACTCGTCATCCCGGCGACTGTCTACCGGACCGGCCCCTACGCGCCGAACGGCATTCCGTTCGCCAATGGCTACGGCGACTACTACAGGATGCTGAACGCCCGCGACGGCGGCATCGAAGGTGTGAAGATCAAGTACATCGAGTGCGAAACCGCCTACAATACCAAGCAGGGCGTCGAGTGCTACGAAAACACCAAAGGGACCGCGCCTTCCGGCGCCCTAGTGTATCAGCCGCTGTCGACCGGCATCACCTATCAGCTGATCCCCAAGGCAACGGAAGACAAGATCCCGGTCTTCTCGATGGGATACGGCCGCACCTCGGCGGCGAACGGCAAGGTTTTCCCCTACGTCTTCAATTTCCCCGCGACCTATTGGTCGCAGGTGTCCGTCTTCGTCAAGTATGCCGGCGAGAAGATGGGCGGCATGGCCAAGCTCAAGGGCAAGAAGATCGCGCTGGTCTATCACAACTCAGCCTATGGCAAGGAGCCGATCCGCACGCTGGAAGAGCTTGCCAAGAAGCATGGCTTCACTTTGCAATTGCTGGCCGTCGATCATCCGGGTCAAGAGCAGAAGGCGACTTGGCTGCAAGTCCGCAAGGAGCGCCCGGATTGGGTGTTCCTGTGGGGTTGGGGCGTCATGAACCAGGTCGCGGTCAAGGAAGCGACGTCGATCCGCTTTCCGATGAACCGCTTCATCGGCGTTTGGTGGTCCGGCTCCGAGAACGATGTGCTGCCGGCTGGCGCAGCCGCCAACGGCTACCTGTCCGGCGCGTTCCATGCCGCCGGGGCCAATTTCCGCGCGCATGACGACATCAAGAAGTATGTTTACGACAAGGGTCAGGGCGGCGGCGACCGCGACCGTATCGGCGAGGTTCTCTACAACCGCGGCCTGGTCGCGGCGATGTGGACTGCGGAAGCAATTCGCAATGCCATGCGCATCCACAAGACAACGGAAATCAAGGGTGAACACGTTCGTGACGGTTTCGAAAGCCTGAATGTCGATGCCAAGCGCCTCGCCGTGGTGGGTCTCGAGGGCTTTACCTACCCGATCAAGATCACCTGCGAGAACCACGAAGGTCCGGGCAAGGTGGCTTTGCAGCGGTGGGACGCCAAGGCCAAGAAGTGGTCCTTCGTGACCGACTTCTACGAACCCGACCGGGACGTCGTCGGTGCGTTGATCGCCGAGGATTCGGCGAAATTCGCCAAGGAAAACAAAATCACGCCCAAGACCTGCAAGTAAGGGACCGACGGTTCATATGAGCAGTTCTGCCGTGATGGCGGAGGAAAAAGCCGGCGCTCCAGGGGACGATTCCCGGGGCGCCGGCATCCTTCTTTCCGTCAATAGTATCGAAGTCATCTACAACCACGTTATTCTGGTGCTGAAAGGCGTATCGCTGGAAGTGCCGGCGGGGAAAATTGTCGCTATCCTCGGCGCCAACGGCGCCGGCAAGACGACGACGCTGAAGGCGATTTCCAATCTGCTGCATGCCGAACGCGGCGAAGTCACCAAGGGCGCCATCATTTATGACGGCAAGCCGGTGCAGGCGTCGTCACCAAACGAATTGGTTCGACTCGGCGTCATCCAGGTGATGGAGGGACGCCACTGCTTTGAACATTTGACGATCGAGGAAAACCTGCTGACCGGCGCCTATACGCGGACCGACGGCAAGGCCGGCATCGCGGCGTCCCTCGAGAAGGTCTATGCCTATTTTCCGCGGCTCCGCGAGCGACGCGGCAGTCAAGCCGGCTATACGTCCGGCGGCGAGCAGCAAATGTGTGCCATCGGCCGCGCCTTGATGGCCAATCCGAAGATGATTCTGCTGGACGAGCCGTCGATGGGCTTGGCGCCGCAGTTGGTCGAGGAAATCTTCGAGATCGTCGCCAGCCTAAACCAAAAGGAGCATGTCAGCTTTCTGTTGGCTGAGCAGAATACCAATATCGCGCTCCGCTTTGCCGACTACGGGTATATCCTGGAAAACGGCCGCGTCGTCATGGAAGGCGACGCTGCATCGCTCCGCGAGAACGAGGACGTGAAGGAATTCTATCTCGGACTTTCCTCGTCCGGACGTAAAAACTTCCGCGACATCAAACATTACCGCCGGCGCAAGCGCTGGCTCGGCTGATCAGCGCCGCGATGGCCGAATTCTATGATGATCTCGAGACCCGCGATCCCGAGGTTCGGGAACGCGCCGCCTTCAAGGCGATCGCCAATCAGATCAAGCACGCCAAGGCCCGCGCACCATATTTCAAGAACGTGCTCGCCGATATCGAGCCCCAGGACATCGTCGACCGGACGACATTTGCGCGAGTGCCGGTGACGCGGAAGTCCGATCTGGTTAATATCCAATCGCCGGGCAATCCGCTGGGGGGCCTCGCAGCATTGGCGCCGGGCAAGCTGCTTCGAATTTTCCAGTCGCCCGGACCGACTTACGACGCCGAGGGTTTCGGTCTCGATTGGTGGGGAACGGCCAGGGCATTGTTCGCCAGCGGATTCCGTGCCGGCGACATCGTTCACAACACTTTTTCCTATCACTTCACGCCGGCCGGCATGATGCTCGACGCCGGCGCCCAGGCGCTCGGCTGCGCCGTGTTTCCCGCCGGCGTCGGCAACACCGAATTGCAGATTCGCGCCATTGAGGACATCAAGCCGCAGGGCTATGTCGGGACACCGAGCTTCCTTAAGACGATTCTGGAAAAGGCCATCGATCTCGGCAAGGATACGTCGAGCTTGAAGAAGGCTTGCGTCGCCGGCGAAGGGTTGCCGCCGCAACTCAGGCAGGCAATCGAAGCTCACGGCATTCACTGCAGTCAGGTCTATGCGACGGCGGATCTTGGTGCCATTGCCTATGAATCCGACGCCCGCGAGGGGCTGATCGTCGACGAGCACCTATTCGTCGAGATTGTCCGGCCTGGCACCGGTGATCCGGTGCCGGACGGCGAGGTCGGCGAAGTGGTGGCGACACTGTTTCGCGCTGAATTGCCCTTGATCCGCTTCGCCACCGGCGATTTTTCGGCGGTGCTGGCCGGGCCGAGCCCGTGTGGGCGCACCAATCTCCGCCTCAAGGGTTGGATGGGCCGCGCCGACCAAACGACCAAGTTCAAGGGGATGTTCGTGCATCCGGCGCAAATCGTCGAAATCGTCAAACGGCATCCGGAAATCAAGAAGGCCAGGATGATCGTCACCAAGAATGCCGATATCGACGTCATGACGCTGAAGTGCGAAGTTGAGGGCCAGCCGGACGGCTTGCTTCCGCGCATCGCCGAGACCATCCAAAATGTCTGTAAGCTCAAGGGTGCGGTCGAATTGGTTCAGCCGGGAACCTTGGCAAATGATGGCAAAGTCGTTGAGGACGCCCGCCCAGTCTAAGGATTCCGAGTTTTTCGAGATTTCCCCGGATGCCGCCAGCGCGTCATAATGACGCCACAATCGTTGCGTAGGATTTCCCTCATAGACCTCCTCGTCTATCACCAGAGACCCCCCTCTCTGGTCCCCAAATCGGCGGAAATCGCCGAACTTATGCGGTCGGGTTACAACCTTTCCAGGGAGTGGCCCGGCCGCTTTGTTTTCGGAATTTGTCCGGCGTTCCGGGATTCCGTTGATTTATCAGGCGCTTCCGCTAGGTTCGGCAAATCGGGGGAGGCGTGAGTGGCGCGATTTCAAGGAATTGATCTCGAATGTGTCCGGGGCGAGCGGCTGGTGTTCGCTGGCCTCAAGTTCGCTTTGGCATCCGGCGGTGCACTGATTTTGACCGGCGCCAACGGGGCCGGGAAATCGAGCTTGCTGCGCTTGATGGCGGGGCTGCTCCGGCCGGCGCAAGGCCGGATTTCCTGGGACGGCGCCGATATCGCTGATGATCCGGGGGCGTTCTCGGCCGCTCTGCACTACGTCGGTCATGCCGATCCGATCAAGCCGGCGCTCAGCGTCGCTGAAAATGTCGAGTTCTGGGCGGCACTTCGTGGCGGGACCGAGGCCGGGCACGCGCTCGACGCCTTCGGCATCGGCCACTTGGCCGCCTTGCCGGCGCGCTTTCTGTCGGCCGGACAACGGCGGCGGGCCAATCTGGCCAGGCTCCTGGCGGCGCCGGCGGCGCTGTGGCTCCTGGACGAGCCGACCACGGCCTTGGACGCCGATAGCGTGGTCCGTTTGGGCCGCGAGATCGGCCGTCATCGAAGCGCCGGCGGCATGGTCGTCGTTTCCACCCACACCGATCTCAAGATCGCCGATGCCGATCATCTGGATCTGTCCGCCATTCCTCGTGGAGGGTCGGCATGAAGGCGCTGCAAGCGATACTTCGGCGCGAGGTTAGGCTGGTCTACCGTCAGGGCGTCGACAGCGCCATGGTGCTGGCGTTCTTTCTGATCGCGGTTGCGTTGTTTCCGTTCGGCATCGGCCCGGAGCCTAATTTGCTGGCCCGGATTGCGCCCGGCGTCATCTGGGTGGCGGCGCTGTTGGCGGCGATGCTGTCGATGGAGCGGTTGTTCCAAAGCGACTACGAGGATGGCAGTCTCGAGCTTTTGGTGCTCGCTCCGGCGCCGCTCGAACTGACCGTGCTCGGAAAAGTCCTGGTGCACTGGCTGAGCACGGGCTTGCCTTTGATTATCGCGGCGCCGATGTTGGCGATGATGATGCATCTGCCAACCGATGCCGTCGGCGTGCTGTTGGGGTCGCTGGCCCTGGGGACGCCGGCGCTCAGTCTGATCGGCGCCGTTGGCGCGGCTTTAGTGTTAGGCGCTAGGCGGGGCGGCGTGTTGCTGTCGCTTCTGGTCTTGCCGTTGTTCATTCCGGTGCTGATATTTGCTGTTGGCGCCGTCGACGCGGCGGCGGCAGGATTGCCGGTGAAGGCGCAACTGCTGATCCTTGGCGCCTTTTCGTTGGGCGCCCT
>JAQBZY010000145.1 GCA_027620395.1 Pseudomonadota bacterium | reverse complement strand
AGGTTCCTGGACGTTTTCGTCGGTATTTTCGTACCTCGGCGGCCACGATCTCATTCAGCAGTGGGTGCTGGGCGCCAATCTGACCCCGATCACCTTCCTGTTGCTGGCCCAGGTCATCATCTTTCTTTTGGGCTGGCCCCTCGAATGGTCCGAAATCATCATCATCTTCATCCCGATCTTTCTGCCGATGCTAGCGCATTTTGGCGTCGATCCACTGTTCTTCGGGATATTGGTCGCGCTCAATCTGCAAACGTCGTTTTTGACACCGCCGATGGCGATGGCCGCCTACTATCTAAAGGGGGTCGCGCCACCGCACGTCCAGTTGGTCGAGATTTTCAGAGGCGTGATGCCGTTCCTGCTGATCGTGTTCTTTGCGATGTTCCTTCTGTATCAATTCCCGGCAATCGCGATGTGGCTTCCCGAAAAAGTCTACGGCAGCTAACGCCTGGGAAACGCCTCGGAGAGACTGCGATGTCCGATCTATTGATGCTCAGCGCCCGCGATGCGACCCGCTTGATGCAATCGGGCGAGGTCGGTGCCGAGGAATACGTCTCGGCCTGCCTAGAACGTATCGGCGCACGCGAAGACGCCGTGCAGGCGTGGACGCACCTGGACACCGAGCATGCCATTGATCAAGCCAGGATGATCGACCGGGCCCGAGGTAGCGGCCGGCCCTTGGGCCCGCTGCACGGCCTGCCGGTCGGCATCAAGGACATCTTCGATACCGGCGACTTTCCGACCGAGAACGGCTCCCCACTCGATGCTGGCCGGACACCCAAGGAAGACGCGTACGTCGTTTCGTTGCTTCGCGCCGCCGGCGCGATCATCCTCGGCAAGACGGTCACCACCGAGTTCGCGGTCTACGGTCCCGGCAAGACTCGGAATCCGCACAATCCAGAACACACGCCCGGTGGTTCGTCGTCGGGATCGGCGGCCGCCGTTGCCGATGGCATGGTGCCGCTGGCCATCGGCACCCAGACCAACGGCTCGGTCATCCGTCCGGCGGCCTATTGCGGGTGTGTCGGCTTCAAACCGACGCATGGCCTGATATCGCGCTATGGTGCGCTGAAACTGTCACGGACGCTCGATCACGTCGGAGTCTTCGCCCGTAACGTCGAGGACGCGGCGCTGCTGGCCGACGTTTTGGCGGTTCACGATACGGACGATCCGGACACCCGGCCGCATGCCCGGCTTCGGTTGCCGGAAATCGTCGCCGGCGAGCCACCGCTCACCCCTAACCTCGCCTTCGTCAAGAATACCGCCTGGGATCAGGCCGACGCGGAAACGCACGAAGCGTTCGGAGAATTCGTCGATTTTCTCGGCGGCGAGTGCGAGGAAGTCGCGCTACCGGCCCCGTTCGGTGGCGCCATCGATACTTTGACAACGATCATGAACGCCGATCTGGCGACATCGCTGGGCGGGTACTACCGGCGCGGCGCCGATCGGATCAGCGATGTTCTAAAAGGCATGATCGAAAGTGGGCGCAAGACGCTTGCCGTCGACTATCAGATCGCGCTCGATTGGCGGGAGATCTATTGCGCCGGTCTTGAGGAAATATTCGACCGCTACGACGCCATTCTGACCCCGGCGGCTCTGGGCACTGCGCCGGTGGGTCTGGCGAGCACCGGCAGCCCGGCCTTTTGTTCGCTATGGTCGCTCTGCGGCGTTCCGGCGATCACTTTGCCGTTGATGAGCGGCGAGAACGGCTTGCCGATCGGTCTGCAATTGGTCGGACGGCGAGGCGACGATGGACGGCTGCTGCGGACGGCGCGTTGGTTGACCGAGCGGGTGGCAGCGGCGGACGCGTGACCTAACAATATTTTTTGGTTAACATGCCTAAGGGATAAGGATCGACTTCGATGCTGATGGATAGAATTTTCGCTACCATTTCAATGGTGCTGTTGGTCAGCTTCATGGGCGTCGTTCTATGGTTCGTCGGCCGCCCGGCATTGATCGTCGTGACATCGGTTTGCCTGGCGATGGGCATTTACGATTTCTATCGCGACCTCAAAAGGGGCAGCAGTCATTTCGGCAAGGAATAACCTCGCCTCCGGCCCCCGCTCAACGCCCGGCCAGCGGATGCGCGCCTTCGACCAGCGCCCTTAGACGCTCTTCCAGGACATGGGTATAGATTTGCGTCGTCGAGATATCGGCGTGGCCAAGCATCTGCTGCAAGGCACGCAAATCGGCGCCGTTGGCCAACAAGTGGCTGGCAAACGAATGCCTGAGCACGTGCGGCGACACTCGCTTTGGGTCAATGCCGGCGATGATAGCCAAATCCTTCAGCATTTGTCCGAACCGGACCCGCGTCAAATGCCCTTCGGCGCTGCGCGACGGAAACAGAAACCGCGCCGCCGCCGGGCGCGGTCTCGATTTCGGCAAAAACCGCTCCCGCACTGATAGGTAATCCTGCACGGCATCCAAGGCCGGCTCGCCGATCGGAACCATCCGTTCCTTGCCGCCCTTGCCGGCAACGACAAGAACCGGGTTCTGGCGAAGAAAAGCCGACGCCGGCAGCGTCACCAACTCACTGACCCGAAGCCCGGTCGCATACAGAAGCTCAAGCAGTGCCGTCAGCCGGATGCCATCCTTGCCTTTGCCGGCGCGCGCCGCATCGAGGAGCCGGACAACCTCGCCCTCGCTCAGGAATTTTGGCAACCTAGAGCCGATTTTCGGTCCGTCCTGGGTCGACGTTGGATCGTCGTCACGGACACCGCTTTCCTCGATCACAAACCGGAAGAACCGGCGCAATGTCGATAGTCGCCTGGCCGCTGTGCTGGGTGCTAGCCCCTTATCTGAGATAGCCCGCATGTAGGCGCGGACATGATCGGCGGAGGCTCGCTCCGGTTCGCGGTGCCGCCTAGCGATGAAAGCCGCGAAATCAAGCATATCACGTCGGTAGGCATCGAGCGTGTTCGGTGGCGCGCCCCGGTTCGACACCATCATGTCGAGAAAGTTCTCGATCCAGATGGGAACGGGACGCTCGGCCATGCGCCGCTCCTAAAAGCCGGCCGCGAGCAACGTCTCCGCCGCCAGTTGCCGTGCGGTGCGGATTTCACCGGCAGCCATCAGAACCTTAACCACCTCAAAGGCCACCGCCGGCGCCATTTCGCCGGGCGAGGCGTTGCCGAGCGCCGTCATCGCCAGCGCGATCGGTGCGGCAACGCCGGCCTTGCCGCCGCCCGCCGCCGCCAGGCCAGCCACCGATACCGGCTGCACCAGGCCGCCAAAGCCACTTACTGGCAATTCGTTGGTACCCCTGGACGCATTCAGTTGTTCACTTTTCTCTCGGAACCGGAACCAAATTTCCGCCGACGGCATGAGTGCCGGCCCAGCCTTGCCTACGGCGACCCCTTCCCAGGCGGCAGCCGGAACCGTCTCGCCAAGCGCCAGCAGCATGCCGTTCAAAAGTGGCAAAGCATTGATCAGGCCGGGTTGCTCGGCGGCGCCAATTTTCCATTCGCGGATCACCTCGACCAACGGTTGCGACGTGTCGGCGACGCCTAGAACCCAAGCCAGCGGCAGCAGCCGGCGCAGCGCCAAGCGTGATTCGCCGCGGAGATCAGCGCTAACCCGAAGCATCGCCAGCCAAGGCCGGAAATGTTCGGCATCTCCGAGCGCTATGTAGGCGCGGGCCGCCGTCACCGCGAACCAAAGCATCTCGGGACTTGGCGGGATCGCGTTGAGAATTGGCTCGAACGCCTGCACGGCCGAAACATATCGATTGTCTCGGTGCGCGATCTCGATCGCCTTAGTCACGATTTCAGCCCGACGGAACCGTCTGCGCCGCCGCCGCCTGATAAAGCAGCGTTCTGGCGCCGGCGCCCCCGACATCGTCGGCGCGGGTCAGCGCATTGGCCTTGTCATCGGGCGAGAACGGAACCTCGGCGTAGAGCCGCCGCAACGCGTCCGCCGACACAATGCCAGCCGCAACGCCACGTTCGGCGGCCTCGACCCGGGCTCCGATCACCAGATTGGGGGCCCGGACAGCGCCATAGACCACTAGCGGATCATCACTTTTTGCGATTTCAGGCGGTAATACGGCGCCGGCGGCGCGGCTGAGCGCCAGATGGATCGGCTTTGGATCCGAGATCGCTTCGATCACCACATTCTTACGGTGCGTGGCGACTGCTTCGGCCAACGTCGTCATTGCCACGTCGTCGCCGGCAATTTCGCGCAGCATCGAGATGCCGAGCGACATCTCCGCCACCTTCCCCTCGAGCGCGTTGCAATGCACTAGCAGGCGCTGAATAAAGTCGTCGGAGGTGATCGATTGCGATGCCCTGGCCAAGCCGCAAGCGCGCGCATTGTTGTAAAGCAGAAGCTGTATCCTGGCATCTGTGGCGTCGAGCGCAGACGGTCTTTCCTGTTGCGGCGTCACCATCAACAGCCGTAAGGCGCCCTCGACGTCGCCCATGGAAATCAGCTTGGCGCCGCGCGCCGCAAGCAGGCTACCGACTTGCGTGTCGCTGGACGCCGCCGGCGCCAAGGCCCGGCTTAGCAACAGCCGCGACGCCAGCGCCCGAAGAATCCGGGATTTCGGACGGTCCGGCATGCCATTGATCAACCGGATGGCTTCGCTTCGGGTCGTGTCTCGCCACATTTCGGCGCCGAGCCCGCCATCCGACCGGTTGAAATAGCCCAAGGATTCAGGGTCAATGCTGGAAAGTCCGCCGATTTGAATGCCGTCGGCGCGCCGCACACCGGGCGGCGGCAACACCGGCTGGCCGGGAAGCGCCGCGGGCTGTTGTAGAACTGGTGCCGTTTGCGGCGGCGACGCTGCGTGCCCGGGCACCGGCAGCGGATTGAGCCGCGTCGGTGCTTTCATCGACGGTTCCATGGGCTTCAATTCGGTCGGTGCCTGAACAGGGGTTTGGGCTGCGGCCGGGTGCGCCGGGGCCAGAATCGCTAGTCCCGCCAGGACCAGCCAAGCCGTCCAGAGCCCGCCGTTAGCGCGGAAACTTGTCATTCGGCATCACCTTCTCGACCTTACTGATCGGCGGCGGAATTTCCCATGCGGCAAGGAAAACCCCTCCCCCCGCGACGGCGATAAGCACGATCAGGACGACGAAAAGACTTAATTTTCGCATTGTTCCTCACGGCGTTGATGACCAAGATCAGTTGGTCCGGTTCCCGGTTTCGCTGGCGGTAAGCGGCCAGGGATCAACCCGGCGTTGAAGCTAACCGACGACTGTGGCAAATTTTTGTGCAGTCTACTGGCTGCCCCAGCACCTTTCAACTCAGCCGCCGGTCGTTGCCGATGCCGGTGGACATCGCATATCATGGATGCCATGACGAGCGCAAAGCTAGAGATTTCAAAGGATTCGAGCCCGC
>JAQBZY010000144.1 GCA_027620395.1 Pseudomonadota bacterium | reverse complement strand
CCTTCTGGGGGTCGACCTCGGCCACGGTCAGGCTTTCGATATTGTAACCGCGCCCGGAAAAAAGCCCGATCACGCGGGCCAAAACGCCCGGTTCGTTGTCGACCAGAACCGAGATGGTGTGCGAATTAACGTCACTCTTCATGTCGTTTTTCCCGTGGTCCTATCCATGATCTTTCCGTGCCGGCTCAGATCAGCACCATGCCATCTTCCGAAACCGGCATTTCCGCCGTGTCGCCGGGGCCGAGCAACATTTCGTTGTGCGCGGCGCCGGACGGAATCATCGGGAAGCAGTTCTCGGTCGGGTCGATCTGGATATCGGCGATCACCGGCCCGTCGGTTTCGATCATTTGCGTGAGGATATCGTCGACCTCGCCGGGCTTGGTGGCACGGAGCCCGGTCATACCGAAGCATTCGGCCAACTTCACGAAGTCGGGCAGACTGTCCATGTAGCTTTCGGCGTAGCGTCCGCCGTGCATCAGTTCTTGCCATTGGCGCACCATGCCCATGTAGAAGTTGTTGAGGATCAGGCATTTGACCGGCAGGCGGTACTGCATAATCGTCGACAATTCTTGCATGTTCATCAGGAACGACGCCTCGCCCGAGATGTCGACGACAAGCGATTTCGGGTGTGCCACCTGCACCCCCATGGCGGCCGGCAAGCCGTAGCCCATGGTGCCGAGGCCGCCAGACGTCATCCAATGGTTCGGCTTGTCGAAGCCGAAATATTGCGCCGCCCACATCTGATGCTGACCGACCTCGGTGGTGATGTAAGGATCCCTGTCCTTGATCATGTCATAGAGCCGCTTGATGACGTGCTGCGGCTTGATCAATTCACTGGACGTGTCGTACTTCAGACAATCCTTGGCCCGCCACTTCTCGATCTGCTTCCACCAATCGGCCAGCGCTTTCTCGTCGACCTTGGCCTGGGTCGATTTCCAGATTTTGATCATGTCTTCGAGCACATGCGCGATGTCGCCGATGATCGGGATATCGACGGCGACGTTCTTGTTGAGCGAAGACGGATCGATATCGATGTGGATTTTTTTCGAGTCCGGCGAAAAAGCATCGAGCCGGCCGGTGATCCGGTCATCGAACCTGGCGCCGACACAGATCATGACGTCGGCATCGTGCATCGCCCAATTGGCTTCGAAGGTGCCGTGCATGCCGAGCATGCCCAAGAACTGCTTGTCGGTCGCCGGGTAGGCGCCGAGTCCCATCAGGGTCAGGGTGCACGGGAACTTGGTGGCGCGGACGAACTGGGTCAGCAGTTGCGACGCCGCCGGGCCGGAATTGATGACGCCGCCGCCGCAATAGAAGATCGGCCGTTTCGCCGACGCCATCAACTGCACCGCTTCCTTGATCCGATCGAGGTCGCCCTTACGGCGCGGCTGGTACTTGCTGAGATCAATCTTCTCGGGCGGTGTGTAAGCGCCAAGCGCCATGCACACATCCTTCGGCAAATCGACCACCACCGGCCCAGGACGGCCGGAACGCGCGACGTGGAACGCCTCGTGCAGCACGCGGGCCAAGTCGTCGACGTGCTTGACCAGATAATTGTGCTTGGTGCAGGGCCGGGTGATGCCGGTGGTGTCGCATTCCTGGAAGGCATCGTTGCCGATCAGATGCGTTGGCACCTGGCCAGTCAGGCAGACGACCGGGATCGAGTCCATCAAGGCATCGGTCAGGCCGGTCACCGCGTTGGTGGCGCCGGGGCCGGACGTCACCAGGACCACGCCGACCCACCCGGTCGAGCGGGCATAGCCTTCCGCCGCATGCACCGCACCGCCTTCCTGGCGGACCAGGATGTGGCGGATCCGGTTCTGCTTGAAGATTTCGTCATAGATCGGAAGAACGGCACCGCCCGGATAGCCGAAAATAACCTCGACGTCCTGATCGGCCAGTGCCTTCAGGATGATCCCCGCTCCGGTCATGGTCTTGGCGCTCATCGGACTTTCCTTCCTCGAAAACACGACACGGCCGGCGGACCTCCGCTTCCGACCGTGCTTTATCTATGACTGTTCCGTTTGGCCCAGGCGGCGGGAAACTTAGTGCCTCAGTTCCGAGGGGTCAACACAAACTGGCGAATAAACGCAAAGATTTTATCTAAATTTCTTTCCGAAAATTTCTCAAAAATCTCTAAATCCGACTGAATCTGGCGTCGAAACCAGGTTTCCTGCCGTTTCGCCAGGTTCCGGGTCGCCCGCTTGGCGGCCTCGACCGCCGCCGTCAGATCGATCTCGCCATTGAGATGCCGGATCAGTTCCGAAAGCCCGACAGCCTTTGCTGCCGGCAGCGACGGATCAACGCCGAGGCGCTGGAAGGCTTGGGCCTCGGCTAGTGCGCCTGCTACCAGCATGGCCTCGAACCGGGCATCGATGATCTGATAAAGTTCGTCTCTAGGCGGTAGCAAAAGCACCGTCGCGAACCGCCCGGTGATGCCTGGCTCTTGTGACTGTTCAGCCTGCCAATAGGTGAGCGTGCGCCCACTCGCCCGATGAACCGCCAAGGCCCGGATCAAGCGTTGCCCGTCAGTGCCCGGCAAGCGGCCGGCGGCAACCGGATCAACGGCGGCAAGCTCGGCTCGGAAAGCTTCACCACCGATCTCGGCATAACGCGTCCGCAACGCATCGACCACGGCGTCTGGCACCGCCGGCACCGCTGCCAAACCTTGGGTCAGCGCCTTCAAATAAAGCCCGGTTCCGCCGCAAAGGACCGGCAACCGGCCGGCGGCCCGGATTTCCGCGATCTCGGCCTCGGCCATCCTGAGCCAGCGCCCGACCGAGCAGCGTTCGCCCGGTCCCAGAACGCCGAACAAGCGATGCGGCACCCGGGCCATCTCGGCCGCGCTTGGCCTGGCGGTGAGGATTTCAAGTCGGTCATAGACTTGCATGCTGTCGGCATTGACGATGTCGCCGCCGAACCGTTCGGCAACCTCGATGGCGAGGCCGGTTTTACCGCTCGCCGTCGGCCCGGCGATGATGACAACCGGGAGCAAATCGTCCATCTTGCGCTTCGCCGCCGTCACCCGATCGGAGCCCATCGCCCGCATGCAATTCGTCCTTACCCTCGTAGCATCCAAAGAGGCGCCACTCGCCAACGCCATTGTGGTCGACGCCAGGGACGCGCTCAATGCCCTCGGCGCCGAGACCGCGAAGCCCGACTGGTTAAACCCGGAAATCGCCTGCGACATCGGATTCGATCAGATATCCCCCGATCAGGCGGAAGCGGCGGCACGGGCGCGGATCGGCGACCGGCCCATCGACGTTTTCGCGCAACCGAGCCCGACCCGCCGGAAATCGTTGCTGCTGGCCGATATGGACTCGACCATAATCAGCAGCGAGACCCTCGACGATCTCGCTGCCCATGTCGGCCTCAAGGATAAAATTGCCGCCATCACGGCCCGGGGCATGAACGGCGAATTGGATTTCATCGAGGCGTTGCGCGAACGGGTGGCGATGCTGGCCGGCCTACCGATATCTGCCCTGCAAGATACCTGGCAAGACATTGAGATGTCGCCGGGCGCGGTCACGACCGTCAAAACCATGGCGGCGCATGGCGCGCACTGCGTTCTGGTCTCGGGCGGGTTCAAGTTCTTCACCTCCCGGGTCCGCGCCGTTGCCGGCTTTCACGACGACCTGAGCAACGAATTCATCTTCGATGGCGACAGGCTTGCCGGTCTGGTCACGGAACCGATCCTGACCAAGGACGTGAAGCTGAAAACGCTGATCGAGAAGGCGGCAGCGCGGGGGCTGCCGCTGGTGGCCAGCATGGCCGTCGGTGACGGGGCGAACGATTTGCCGATGCTGAAGGCGGCCGGACTTGGCGTCGCCTATCGGGGCAAACCAAGCGTCCGGGCCGAGGCGCCGGCGCGTCTGGATCACGCCGATTTGACGGCGCTGCTGTATGCCCAGGGCTACCGGAAAAGCGACTTGGTCGGGTAAAGCACCGGCCAAATAGCCGTCACGTCGTTCCAGACCGTGCGCAGCTCGGTTCCGGAATCCACAGCGCGAGCAGTGGACCCCGGGACGAGCCCGGGGTGACGATTGAATTGTAACGGCCTCGGTGTAACTCAGCCCTTTTCGATGCGGATCGCGACGAAGCGGACGCCCTGCTCGCCTTCGATCCTGAGCAGGACCGATTTCCGGCCCTGCGCCTTGGCTTCTTCGACCTTGCGTTCGACGTCGGCCGGGTTTGTGACATCGGCCTGACTGACCTGGATGATCCGGTCGCCTGCCTTCAGTCCCTTTTCCGCCGCCGGGCCGTCGCCGTCGACATTGGTTACGATCACACCCTTCGATTTGGCGTCGAGGCCGAATTTCTCGCGGAGCTTGTCATTCAGCGAGGCAACACGAAGACCAAGCGCATCAATGGCGCGGTCGGCGTCGGGTGTTTTCGCGGCCGACGCTGAGGCAACTTTTTGGGCTTCCTCCTTGATCTCGCCGACCTTGACCTTGAGCGTCTTCTTCTTGCCGTCGCGCCAGACCTCGGCGTCGACCGTCTGATTGGGTTCGGTGTCGGCGACGGTGCGGGTCAGCCGGCGTACTTCGTCAATATTGCGTCCGTTGAACTGTAAAACCACGTCGCCGGACTTGAATCCCGCCGCTTCCGCCGGGCTGTCCTTGATGACGCTGGAGACCAAGGCGCCGGTCGTTTTGCCGAGGCCCAGGCTTTCCGCGATTTCATCGGTCACGGTCTGAATGTGGACGCCGAGCCAGCCACGCTTGACCTTGCCGTGCTTGATCAACTGGGCAATCACCGGCGACGCCACGTTCGACGGAATAGCGAAGCCGATCCCGACGCTGCCGCCGGTCGGCGAGAAAATCGCCGTGTTGATGCCGATCACCTCGCCGTCCAGATTGAACATTGGCCCACCCGAGTTGCCGCGGTTGATTGAGGCGTCGGTCTGCAGGAAGTCGTCATAAGGTCCGGCTTGGATGTCGCGTCCGCGCGCCGAGATGATGCCGGCCGTCACCGTGCCGCCAAGTCCGAACGGATTGCCGATCGCGATCACCCAATCGCCGACATCGATCATGTCGGAATTACCAAACTTGGTTTCCGGCAATTTCTTCTCGGCTTTGACCTTGACCACGGCGAGATCGGTTTTGAGATCGCGTCCGACCAATTCCGCCTTAAGCCGGGTGTTGTCGTGCAGAATAACCGTGATTTCCTCGGCGTCTTGGATGACATGGTTGTTGGTGACGACGTAGCCACCGGCGCTATCGATGATGAACCCTGATCCGAGCGAGGTCGATTTCCGGGAACGCTGCTGCGGGTGATTGCGGTCGAAAAATTCCTTGAAGAACTCCTCGAATGGCGAGCCGGGCGGAAATTGAGGATGTTGCGGCGCGG
>JAQBZY010000143.1 GCA_027620395.1 Pseudomonadota bacterium | reverse complement strand
CCGCATCGCGATTGGCTAGGAAAATGTCCCGCCACATCACTGGGTCGGAGGCCGCGATGCGGGTGAAATCGCGAAAGCCGCTGGCCGAGAACTGAATGATTTCTTTTTGCAAATCCTCGCCGAGTTCGGTGGCGGTTCCGACGATGGTGTAGGCGATCAGGTGCGGCAGATGCGACGTGATCGCCAACACCTGGTCGTGGTGACCGGCGTCCATCACCTCGACCCGGGCGCCGCAGGCGCGCCATAGCGCCGCCACCCGGTCGACGGCGGCGGCATCGGTGCCGGCGGCCGGGGTCAAGATGGTCCAGCGTTTATCGAACAAGGTCGGGAAACCGGCATCGGGTCCGGAATGCTCGGTGCCGGCGACCGGATGGCCAGGCACCAGATGCACATTGGCCGGCAGCAGCGGCGCCAGATCGCGCAGCACCGGCGATTTCACCGATCCGACGTCGGAGACGATGGCGCCGTGCTTCAAGGCACCGGCGATCTGCCGGCCAACGTCGGCGACCGAGCCCATGGGCGTGCAGATGATGACCAGATCGGCATCGGTGGCGGCTTCGACGGCATCGAGGGTACCGGAATCAAACAGGCCGAGCTCGCCGGCGCGGGCCAGTGTTTCCGCACTTCGGGTCGCGACGGCGATCTCGCCGGCCAGCCCGTCTTGGCGAATTCGTCTGGCCAGCGACGAGCCGATCAGGCCGACGCCGATCAGGGCGATTTTTTTGAACAGCGGTCCGCTCATGCGCCTTCTCCGGGATCGTTCTTGCCCAGGAACTGGGCGATCGCGCCGACCACGGCGCGCATCTCGTCCTCAAGACCGATGCTGATCCTGAGGCCGTCCGGGAAACCGTAGCCGCCCATCTTGCGGACGATGATGCCTTTCGATTTCAGGAAACTATCTGCTGTGTCCGCGCCGCGGGTCTTGTCGTCGCCAAAGCAGACCAGCAGGAAGTTCCCGATGCTCGGCGTCACGTCGAGGCCGAGCGCCGTCAATTGCTTGGCCGTCCATTCCCGCCAGCGAATGTTGTGCTCGCGGCTCATCTCCTCGAAGGCCCGATCGTTGATGGCGGCAACGCCGGCGGCGAGCGCGGCGGCGCCGACGTTGAACGGACCGCGCAGCCGATTGAGCACATCGGCGACATTGGCCGGGCAATAGGCCCAGCCGAGCCTAAGGCCGCCCAAGCCGTAAATCTTCGAAAACGTCCGCGTCATGACAGTGTTGGAGCCTGCGTCGACCAATGCCACGCCGGCGTCGTAATCGTTGGCGGTGACGTATTCGGCGTAGGCCGCGTCGAGCACCAGCAATATATCGCCCCTGAGCCCGGCGCGGAGCCGCCGGACCTCGGCCGCCGGCAGATAGGTGCCGGTCGGATTGTTCGGGTTAGCCAGAAACAGGATTCGCGTTTTCGCCGTCACCGCCGTCAATAAGGCGTCGACATCAGCGGTGCGATTGGTCTCCGGTGCCGTCACCGAGGTCGCGCCGACGCTCTTGGCCGAGATCGGATACATCAAAAAGCCGTGCCGGGAATACAGCACCTCGTCACCGGGGCCGGCGTAGGCCTTGCAGAGCAGCGAGATCAACTCGTCCGAGCCGGCACCGCAGACGATCTGCGCCGGATCGAGCGAGAAGCGCTCGCCGATAGCGCGGCGGAGCGAAGTCGCGCCGCCGTCCGGATAACGGTGCATATTGGCGGCGAGTTCGCGGTAAGCGGCGGCGGACTTCGGGCTCGGCCCAAACGCACCCTCGTTCGACGAAAGCTTGATGATCCGGGTCTGGCCCTCGATCCCGGACTCGCCCCCGGCATAGGGCGAGATGTCCATGATGCCGGGCTTTGGCGTCGGCATGTCGCTCATGATCCGCTGGCCTCGTCGGGCGTGCTGGAGGCGACATCGCGCTCGCCCAGCGGCGTCGCATAACCGCCCAGATGAATGATCCGCCGACCAGCCTTGCCGATGGTGTCGATGAAGCGCGGGAACTGTTTTCCGGCCGGATCGATGAAGCCCATGCTCTCGACCAGATAGGTCCAGCCCGGCGGTCGGTTGGGGTCGTGCCACTGCTGCACGAAGGCGGCCGATGCGCCGGCGCCGTTGAGCGCGTCCTCGATTCGCCTAGCACCGATGTCCTCGTCGGTTTCGACGGCCAAGAACGACCGGTCGCGTCCGGTCGGTTCCTGTGCCGATGGGCAAATCACGGCAGCTTCAATGCCGCCGCCCCTGGCATTGGCGCCCGGGATGAACGGTAATTTGGCGATCACCTTGGGCGCGTCCGCCGCCGTCGAGACCAGAAGCCGCCACCAAGGGTCTTCGTCGTCGCGCCGGGGCCAGGGCAGAATGCCAATCGACGCCTGGCCCGAGCGAACCGCCTCGACGACGCCGCGCCCGGTCGGAAATCGGCTCATCGGGGTGAAGGTGCCGTATTGATCGCGGGCCAAATCCCAAAAGCCGGGCTCATTGCCGGGATCGATCACGGCGAGCGAGAACGGCCCTTCGAAGCTGAGCGTGGCGACGATGATCTCGCGCCAGATCCGGGACAATTCCCGTTTCGGGAAATTGCCGCGGTGCCGGGCCGTCAGCCGGAACAGGATTTCCGCCTCGCGGGCCGGGCGGATTTTGTTTTTCTCGCCGGCCTTGATGGCGCGCACTTTTTCCACGATCTCGGTCCGCTGCATCAACAGATCGTGGATCTGATGATCGATCGCGTCGATCTCGCGCCTGACGTTCTCAAGGGCTTGTTTCTTCGAAGTCATTTCATCGCATCCCGTCACTCGGCCCGGAGGCCGGACAGTGATAATGGCTAGGGGGCCGGAAATCAAAGAGATTGGCAGGGGCGGATGGCGGAGGAGCCTCAGGCGGCGTAACCGGTCGGGTCGTCGATGCCGGCGTCCTGGAAGCCCTTGCGCCTTAGCTGACAGGCGTCGCAAAGCCCGCAATGGCGCCCGTCCGTTGCCGGGTCGTAGCAACTGAGCGTGCCGGCGTAATCGACGCCGAGCCGGGTGCCCTGGCGGATGATCTCGGCCTTGCTCCATTGCAAAAGGGGGGTGTGCAGCCGGAAATTTCGGCCGCCGTCGGCCCCGCCTTCGACGCCGGCCTTGGTCGCCAGCGTCATCACCTTCTCGAAGGCTTGGATATATTCGGGACGGCAATCGGGATAGCCGGAATAGTCGAGGGCGTTAACGCCGATGAAGATGTCGAAGGCGCCAGACGTCTCGGCCAGGGCCAAGGCGAAGGAAAGAAAAATGGTGTTGCGGGCCGGAACGTAGGTCACCGGAATGCCGCCGCCGATCTCGGCGGCGCTGCGGCCCTTCGGCACCGCGATGTCGGCGGTCAGCGCCGAGCCGCCGAAGGCCCTGAGATCGATATCGACAACGGCGTGCCGTTCGACCGCCGCCCTGTTGGCGATCTTCGCCGCGGCGTCGATTTCGAGCGCATGCCGCTGGCCGTAGCGGAAAGTCAGCGTGATCGGCCGGAAGCCCTGGTCCAGGGCGAGCGCCAGCACGGTCGCGGAATCGAGCCCGCCGCTCAACAGCACCACCGCTTTCGGCTGTTTGGTCATATTCTTTCCCGCGTCGTGTCGTTTCGCCCGGCCGGCAATCGGCCCTTGTCGCCCGGCCGGCAATCGGCCCTTGTTCAAGCGGGCCGGTGCTTAGCACAATCAATCCGGATTGACGAGTGAGCGGGATCGGATGTCGGAAATCAAGCAAGCGATCCGGGCCGAGGCATTGACCCTCGGCTTCGATGCGGTGGGCTTCGCCGCCGCCGAAGCCGATCCCAAGGACCGGGCGGCGCTCAATGCGTTCCTGGCCAAGGGTTACGCCGGCGGCATGGACTGGTTGGCCCGCGAGGATGGCCGCCGTGGTGACGCCAAGGCGCTCATGGCGGAGGCCAAAACTGCCATCGTGCTCGGCGTCAATTACGGCCCCGATACCGATCCGCTGGCGCTGCTGGCGGCGCCCGATAGGGGCGCGATTAGTGTCTATGCCCGTGGCCGCGATTATCACGACGTCATCAAGAAACGCCTGAAACGCCTGGGCCGCTGGCTGGCCGAGCGGCAAGGGGCAACGGTCAAAGTCTATGTCGACACCGCGCCGCTGATGGAAAAGCCGCTGGCTCAGCGCGCCGGTTTGGGCTGGCAAGGCAAACACACCAATTTGGTCAGCCGCCGCTTTGGATCGTGGTTGTTTCTGGGCGAAATCCTGACCGATCTCTACTTACCGCCGGATGCGCCCGAGCCGGATCATTGCGGCAGTTGCGATCGTTGTATTCGAGCCTGTCCGACCGATGCCTTTCCGGCCGCTTACGAGTTGGATCCGAGGCGCTGCATCTCGTACCTCACGATCGAGCACAAGGGCGACATCGCGCCCGAGTTGATGGACGCCATGGGTAGCAGAATATATGGCTGCGACGATTGTTTGGCGGTTTGCCCTTGGGCCAAGTTCGCCACGCCGTCGACATCGCCGGAATTGGCGGCCCGGGAAGAATTGCAGTCACCCCGTCTCGCCGAACTGGCCAGCCTCGACGATCAGGCATTCCGAAAATTGTTCGCTGCCTCGCCAGTCAAGCGGACCGGCCGCGACCGCTTCGTCCGCAATGTCTTGATTGCCGTCGGCAACTCCAAGGATCCGAACCTCGCCGCCGCCGCCAGGCTGCTTCTCGACGACCCATCGCCGCTGGTCGCCGCGGCGGCCAAACGCGCCGTCGAAAAACTTGCCGGGGGTTGACCCCTTGCCGTCGAGGCCACACCTTTCTATGTCATGAAGCGTATTTTTGCAATCATCGGCTTGCTGTTGACCCTGGTGGTGCCACCGGCGGCGGCGCAGGGCGTTTATCCGGCCGAGATCAAACCGAAGGTGTTTCCACCGGTACCGGTCCTGAAGCCGGGCGAAAAGCTTGCGCCGGGAACCATTTTCCGCGACTGCGACACCTGCCCCGATATGATCGTGGTGCCGCCGGGCATCTTCGTCATGGGCTCCACCAAAGATAAAAACGAAAGCCCGACCCGGGTGATTCGGGTCTCCAAGCCGTTCGCCCTCAGCCGCTTCGAGGTCATGCATCACGAATGGCAAGCATGCCTGGATGCTGGCGGCTGCAGCCACAAGCCGCACGCCCACGGTTGGGGCGTCAACCGGATGCCGGTGATGAACATCAATCACGGCATGGCGCAAGGCTTTGCCAATTGGTTATCGGCCAAGACTGGCAAGAAGTACCGGCTACCGAGCGAGACCGAATGGGAATACGCGGCCCGCGCCGGCACCAAGACCGAGTACTGGTTTGGCGACGACGTTGGTAAAAATAAGGTCAACTGCCGCGAGTGCGGCTCGCCCTGGAGCGGCATCGGGAACGGGCCGGTCGGCAGCTTCGATCCCAACCC
>JAQBZY010000142.1 GCA_027620395.1 Pseudomonadota bacterium | reverse complement strand
AATAAATCAAAACGCAAGGCCCGCCGCTTCGTCGCCGTCAATTGCGCCGCGATTCCGGAAAGTCTTCTGGAATCCGAGCTGTTCGGCCACGAGAAGGGCGCCTTTACCGGCGCTGTCGCGAGAAGGATCGGAAAATTCGAGGAAGCCGACGGCGGCACCTTGCTGCTCGACGAAATCACCGAAATGGAGTTGCGCCTGCAAGCCAAGTTACTTAGTGCCATCCAGGAACGCGAAATCGACCGGGTCGGATCGAATAAGCCAGTGCAGATCAACGTCAGGATCATCGCGACCTCGAACCGGAACATGGAGCAAGCGGTCCGCGACGGCCAGTTCCGGGAGGATCTGTATTTCCGCTTGAACGTCATGAACCTGCGCCTGCCGCCGTTGGCCGAACGGCCGGCGGATGTCCTGCCGCTGGCCAAGCACTTCATCGACAAATTCGCCGAAAGCAACGACGTGTTACCGAAGCCGCTGACCGACGACGCCATCGAGAAGCTGGCCGCCTACGGCTGGCCGGGCAATGTCCGCGAGCTTGAAAACACTATGCACAGGGCCGTTTTGCTGGCGGCGGGCCCGAACATCGATGCGGCGGCGATCTTTCTGACCAGTTCGGATGGCGGCGGCGCGGCGCAACGTGACAGCGGTGGCGAGGGCGGAAATCTAGTCGGTCGAACCGTCGCCGATGTCGAGCGCGAACTGATCATCGAGACCCTAGATCACTGTCTTGGCAACCGGACCCATGCCGCCAATATCCTGGGGATTTCGATCCGTACCTTGCGCAACAAGCTGAAGCTGTACGGCGACGAGGGTTTCCGCATTCCAAATCCCGGCGGCGACGCGCCCCGAGCCGGGGCATAGCCGGCGAAATGACGGCAAACGAGGGATAGGCAGGCATGGCCGAGGCCGGAACCGGCATCCAAACGGCTGGCACCCAGGGTGAATACATCCGCGACAAGCTGACGCAGGCCTTGAAGCGCGGCGATATCATCCTGGCGCTCGGCGTCGTTGCCATTTTGGTGGTGATGATCCTGCCGTTGCCGAAATGGCTGCTCGACATCGGACTGGCATTCTCGATTACCTTTTCAGTCCTGATCTTGATGACGGCGTTGTTCGTCGAGCGGCCGCTCGACTTCAACGCCTTCCCGACGGTCCTGCTTTTGGCGACGATGATCCGGTTATCGCTCAATCTGGCGTCGACCCGCCTGATCCTTTCCGACGGCCACCTAGGCACCGCCGCCGCCGGCCAAGTGATCGAGGCCTTCGGCGGCTTCGTCATGGGCGGGAACTTCGTCATCGGCATTATCGTTTTCGCGATCCTGGTGATCGTGAATTTCATCGTCATCACCAAGGGTTCCGGGCGCATCGCTGAAGTGTCGGCGCGGTTTTCATTGGACGCCATGCCCGGCAAGCAGATGGCCATCGACGCCGACATGTCGTCGGGGCTGATCGACGAGGAGACGGCCAAGAAGCGGCGCATGGAACTCGAAGAGGAAAGCGCCTTTTTCGGTGCCATGGACGGTGCCGCCAAGTTCGTCCGCGGCGATGCCATTGCCGGACTCCTGATCACCTTCATCAACGTCATCGCCGGCATGATCATCGGCGTTGCCCAAAAGGATCTATCGTTCTTGCATGCCGCCGACGCTTATACGCGCCTGACTGTCGGCGATGGCCTGGTATCGCAGATACCGGCGCTGATCGTCTCCACCGCGGCTGGCCTGGTGGTGACCAAGGCCGGCGTCGCCGGCGCCACCGATGTCGCGCTATTCAAGCAGTTGGGCGGCCAGCCGAAAGCGCTTGGCCTGGTCGGATTCCTGCTGCTTGCATTGGCCGTTTTGCCAGGTATCCCGATGCTGCCGTTCCTGTTCCTGGCCCTGATCTGCGGCGGCAGCGCGTTCTTTATCAACTACCGCGCCCGGACCTCGGCGGAAGCCGCCGTGAGGGCGCTCGAGGACGAAAAAATCGACCCCAAGGCAATCGCCGAGGAACCGATCTCGAC
The DNA here is from genome assembly GCA_027620395.1 of Pseudomonadota bacterium. Classification (GTDB taxonomy): domain Bacteria; phylum Pseudomonadota; class Alphaproteobacteria; order Rhodospirillales; family Casp-alpha2; genus JAQBZY01. The sequence goes on along the minus strand of JAQBZY010000142.1, from coordinate 3,406 downwards.
CGCACTCAAAATCGACCACATCCGCCTCGAGCTCGGTTACGGCCTGCTATCGTTGATCAGCGCGCCGAAGGGCGGACAAAAGCTCACCGACCAGATCAAGGCGCTGCGCCGCCAGTTGGCCGGCGACATCGGCTTCGTGATGCCGTCGGTACGGATTCAGGACAACATGCAGCTACCGGCCAATACCTACGTCGTCCGGGTCAAGGAAATCGAGGCCGGCCGCGGCGATCTCCGGCCAAACATGCTCTTGGTGATGGATCCCAGGGGGGAGGAAATTTCGATCCCAGGCGAGAAGACGGTCGAGCCGACGTTCGGGCTGCCAGCGATGTGGATCGAGGAATCGAACCGCGAAGAGGCCTTGTTCCGCGGCTATACCGTGGTCGACCCGGCAACCGTGGTCACCACCCACATCACCGAGGTCATCAAGGACAATATGTCAGAGCTTCTGTCCTATTCCGAAACCCAGAAGCTGCTCGACGAGTTGGATAAGGATCATCAGAAGCTCGTCGCCGATACGATTCCGTCGCAAATATCCTTGGGCGGCGCACAGCGTGTCTTGCAGAACCTACTTTCCGAGCGGGTTTCGGTGCGCGACTTGCCGACGATTCTGGAAGGCATCTCGGAAGCCTGCGGCTATACCCGGAATGTGATGATGATCACCGAGCATGTCCGCGCCAGGCTGGCCCGCCAGATCAGCGACATGAACGCCAACGAGCGCGGCTTCATTCCGCTGGTCACGTTGTCGCCGGCTTGGGAGCAGACCTTCGCCGAAAGTCTGGTCGGCCAAGGCGACGACCGGCAACTGTCGATGCCGCCGTCGAAACTCCAGGAATTCATCACTGCGCTCCGCAACACCTTCGAGCGCCAAGCGATGCTTGGCGAAACGCCGGTATTGCTGACCAGTCCGACGATCCGGCCGTTCGTGCGCTCGATTGTCGAACGTTTCCGACCGATGACCGTGGTCATGTCGCAGAACGAAGTGTACCCTAAAGCGAAGATTAAAACCGTCGGCCAGATTTAGGGCCCGGGCAGCATGCGCCTCAAGACCTTCACCGCGGCGAGCATGGCAGCCGCCATGAACTTGGTTCGCGCCGAGATGGGCGACGACGCCATCATCCTGACCACCGGCCAGGACGCCGACGGCGTCCATTGCCGCGTCACGGCGGCCATCGATCGGCCGGGCGGAGACGGCGCTGGCGATCCGGAGGAGCAGGTGCCTTCGTCGCCCGAGGACCGGGACGGTTATCTCCGTCAGATCCTGTCGGCGCATGGCGTACCCAGGCATTTGCTCGAGCGGATGGCGCAAGATTGTGCCGAGATCGGCAGTGGCGATCCGATCCTAGCCCTCGCCGGCGCCATCGACGTCCGGTTCCATTTCCAACCTATTGCCGACGCCGCAAGCACGCCGATGGTCCTGGTCGGCGTTCCCGGTGCCGGCAAGACCATCACGGCGGCGAAAATCGCCGCCCGTTGCCGGCTTGCGGGCGGCCAAGCCATTGTCGCTTCCACCGACACCAGGCGGGCCGGCGGGATTGAGCAATTGGCCGCCTTCACCCGCATCCTTGGCCTCGATCTGATCGTCGCCGAAAATGGCGCCAAGTTGGCCGCCCTTTTGGATGCCGCCGGCCCTCGTGATCTCGCCGTCATCGACACGCCCGGCACCAATCCGTTCGATCATCAGGAAATGGCGGCGTTGGCCGAAATCCTCGGCAGCACCGGCGGAGAGGCGGTTTTGGTCATGGCCGCCGGCGGCGATGCTTTGGAATCGGCCGATATCGCCGCCGCCTTTGCCGGCATCGGCGCCGGGCGGATGATCGTCACCCGCCTCGATATGACGCGCCGGCTTGGCGGGCTATTGGCGGCGGCCGCGGCCGGCCGCATCGACTTCGCCGGCGTCAGCGTCAATCCATATGTCGCCGAGGGATTGGCCGAGATCAATCCGCTTTCCCTCGCCCGCCTGCTCGCTCCCGGCGACGCAAATCCCGTCAACGCTCAGCACCCGAAAGCCGAGGCCCATCGATGACCCAAGCACCGCTTCCGAAGCCGAAGGATGCCGCCCGAACAAAAGCGCGAAACTTTATCGCCGTGGCTTCCGGAAAGGGTGGTGTCGGCAAGACTTGGCTTTCCGTCACGTTGTCGCACGCGCTGGCGCAAGCCGAGCGAAAAACGTTGCTGTTCGACGGCGATCTCGGCCTCGCCAACCTCGATATTCAGCTCGGCCTGATGCCGAAGCACGACCTGGGCGGCGTATTTTCTGGCCGCCATAGTCTGGCGCAGGCGGTATCGCTGTGCGAGGAGACCGGTTTCGACTTTATCGCCGGCCGATCGGGATCCGGTGCGCTCTCAAGTCTGCCGGCCAACCGGGTGCAGGCGCTGGTCGACGAACTGATCTTGCTCGGCGCCAATTACGATCACGTCATCCTCGATCTTGGCGCCGGCATCGAGCATACGGTGCGGCGCCTAGCCTATACCGCGCCCCGGATCATCGTCGTCGTCACCGACGAGCCGACATCGCTGACCGACGGCTACGCCTTCATCAAAGTCGCGCATTCGGAACGCCCCGACATCCGTATCGACGTCGTCACCAACATGATGAATTCGACCCGCGAGGGTGAGCGGACGTTCAATACGTTGAGCAAGGCTTGCGAAGGTTTTCTCAAATTTTCACCAATGCACCTTGGGAACATCCGCCGCGACGATAAGGTCCGCGCCGCGATCCGCGAGCAATCGCCGCTTTTGAATCTTTACCCCGAATGTTTTGCGGCCGAGGATGTCAGGCAGATCGTCCGCGATTTAAACAAGTAGGACAGCGACAGGACTGGCCCACCATGAGCACCGTGACGCCGCCCGCACCGCAACCGCCGCCGCCAGCGGCCCAGCCTGTGACGGCCAACGCCGTCGCCATTCCGCCTGAAATCGCCGACTTGCCGTCGGGCGCCAAACTCGACGCCCTATTTTTGCAGGCCTTGGGCAAGGGACAAGTCGTGCTCGAGACGAAATTCGGTGCCGTCACGGTGGCGCTTGGCGGCGGCACGCCGCCGGCGAGACCTGGTCAGGCTTTGATCCTACAAATATTGACATCTGGCGCGCAGCCAAAGTTCCAGCTTTGGCCGGCGGCGGGCGCCCTGGCCCAGCAAATCAAGGCAGGATTCCCTGGGCAAGCGGCCGCAAGCGCCGGCGGCAGCGGTGGCCCGGGCGGCGCCGGAGGCATTGCCGGGTCCGTCACCGCCCAGTCACTGTCGCCTGGCGCCGTCACGGTGCAGATCGGCGGCACCCTGACGGCGACGCTCCTGCGTCCGTTTTCGGTACCGGCGGCGCTGTTGCCGGCCAGCGTCACGCCGGTCACCGCAAATTCCGGCCTCCCCGGCGGCCCAGCAGCGCCCGGGCTGGCTGGAGCCGGAACAGC
>JAQBZY010000141.1 GCA_027620395.1 Pseudomonadota bacterium | reverse complement strand
CATGACCTTCCATGGCACGCCCAGGGCCGATGACCGGGTCATGGCGCATGTGCACGAAAGCCCGAAGGTGATGATCGTCCCGCTGATCGTGTTGGCCACCGGTGCGGTGCTGGCGGGCCTGCTGGCGCATCAGACCTTTGTCGGTGAGCACGCTGCCGATTTCTGGGGTGCCGCGATTGTGGTATTGCCGACGCATCCGGCGTTGGAAAATGCGCACCATGTGCCGGTTTGGGTCAAGTATCTGCCGCTCGTGGTCGGCATCGGCGGTATTTCGACGGCGTATCTGTTTTACATCAAACGCACCGATCTGCCCGGCAAATTGGCCGGCAAGATGCAGGGCCTATATCAATTCCTGCTCAACAAATGGTACTTCGACGAGGTCTACGACACGATCTTCGTCAAGCCGGCGTTCAAGCTCGGCCGCATCCTTTGGAAGGGCGGCGACGGCATGCTAATCGACGGCTTCGGGCCGGACGGTATTTCCAACGTCGTCCGCGTGCTCTCCCGGCGGGTCGCGGCGTTGCAGACCGGATATCTCTATCACTATGCATTCGCCATGCTGATCGGCATCGCCGGATTGGTCAGCTGGTACATCTTCATGAAGGGGGTCTGAGGCAGGATGTCCGATTTTCCGCTGCTCTCGGTCCTGACCTTCGCGCCGCTGTTGGGTGCGGTCGCGATCCTATTCGTGCGTCACGACAACGCCGAAACGGTCGCCGCCAACGCCCGGCACGTGGCGCTGTTCGTTTCAGGGACGGTGTTCCTGGTGTCGTTGATCCTGTGGTTCCAGTTCGACCGTTCGTCGAAGGCGTTTCAGTTCGTCGAGAACGTCGAATGGATGCCAACATTCGGGATCAATTATCACTTGGGAGTCGACGGCATCTCGATGCTGTTCGTTCTGCTGTCGACGCTGCTGACGCCGATTTGCATCTTGGCCAGCTGGACCTCGATCAAGGAACGGGTCAAGGAATTCATGATCTCTTTCCTGATCCTGGAAACCTTCATGATCGGGATGTTTTCAGCCCTCGATCTGTTCCTGTTCTACATCTACTTCGAAGCAGTGCTGATCCCGATGTTCATCATCATCGGTGTCTGGGGCGGTCCCCGGCGGGTTTATGCGGCGTTCAAGCTGTTTCTCTATACGCTACTCGGCTCTGTGCTGATGCTGGTCGCGATGCTGATGATGTATTTCACCGCCGGCACCGCCGACATCCAGGCCCTGATGGCATTCAAATTCCCGATCGAGATGCAGCGCTGGATGTGGCTGGCGTTCTTCGCGTCGTTCGCGGTCAAGGTGCCGATGTGGCCGGTGCACACTTGGCTCCCGGACGCCCACGTCGAGGCGCCGACGGCCGGTTCGGTGATCCTGGCTGGCGTGCTGTTGAAGTTCGGCGGCTACGGATTTCTGCGCTTCTCGCTGCCGATGATGCCGGAGGCCAGCGTCTTTTTCACGCCGCTGATCTATACGTTGTCGATCGTCGCCATCATTTACACGTCGTTGGTTGCGTTGGCCCAAGAAGACATGAAGAAGCTGATCGCCTATTCGTCGATCTCGCACATGGGTTTTGTGACCATCGGGACTTTCACCCTGACGACGCAAGGGATCGAAGGCGCGATCTATCAGATGCTCAGCCATGGCGTCGTTTCGGCGGCATTGTTCCTTATCGTCGGCGTCGTTTACGACCGTGTCCACAGCCGCGAGATTTCGACCTACGGTGGACTGGTCAACCGGATGCCGGTGTATGCACTAATTTTCATGGTGTTCATGCTGGCGTCAGTGGGTCTGCCCGGCACCGGCGGCTTCGTCGGCGAGATACTGGTCCTGGTCGGCGCCTTCAAGGCCAATAGCTTGGTCGCGGCGCTGGCGGCGACCGGCGTGATCCTCGGTGCCGCCTATATGCTTTATCTCTATCGGCTTCGGACAATTGACCAAGGACTCGCTTCTAAAAATCAAGGATATGAGCGGACGCGAGATCGCTGTATTTGCGCCGTTACTGTTCATCACGCTTTGGATGGGTATCTATCCGCCATCGTTCCTCGATGTGATGCACGTTTCGGTCGGGCATCTGCTCGATCAAGTCCATACATCTTTGGCCGCTGTGGCCACCGACGGCAGACTCGCGATTGCCGCCGGGAACTGACGGAGTCGCTCGGATGCCCATGGCCGAATTCCCGAACATCGTCCCGGCGCTGCCCGAGATATTTCTCGCCTGCGTGATCATGGCGCTTTTGATGTTCGGTGTCTTTCAGAAGGGCGGCACCGCCGACAACGATGTCGGCACGTATCGGATCGTTTCGCTGTTGGCGATCGTGTCGCTCGGCCTGACTGCGATGTTGCTGATCCCGGTCGCCGGCGGCCGCATGGTGACCTTTGCCGGCATGTTCGTGGTCGATGGGTTCGCGGTGTTTTGCAAACTCCTGGTGCTGATCGCCGCCATCTTCGGTATCGTGTCGGCGCGCGAGTTCATGGAGCGGCACGGCACGGCGCGTTTCGAATTTCCGATTTTGATCATTTTCGCCGTCCTCGGCATGATGATGATGATTTCGGCGAACGATTTGATCGGGCTCTATGTCGGGCTCGAGATGCAGAGCCTGTCGCTTTATGTCCTGGCCGCGTTAAAGCGCGACGACAGCCGCGCCAGCGAGGCCGGACTCAAGTACTTCGTGCTGGGAGCGGTGGCATCGGGTTTTTTGCTGTACGGATCGTCGCTGGTTTATGGCTTCGCCGGCACGACGTCGTTCGATACTCTGGCTAAGATCTTTACCGGCGGCGGCGATGTATCGACCGGGTTGGTGATCGGGATCGTCTTTATCATGGCCGGCCTGTCGTTCAAAATTTCGGCGGTGCCGTTCCATATGTGGACGCCGGATGTTTATGAGGGCGCGCCGACGCCGATCACGGCGTTCTTCGCCGCCGCGCCAAAAGTCGCCGCGTTCGGCCTGTTCCTCCGGGTCATGATGGGTCCGTTCGGCGAACTGGTGCAGCAGTGGCAGCAGATCGTGGTATTGATCTCGATATTGTCGATGTCGCTGGGCGCGCTGGCCGCGATCAATCAGAAGAATATCAAGCGCCTGATGGCCTATAGCTCGATCGGCCATGTCGGGTTCGCGTTGGTCGGTCTTGCCGCCGGCACCGAGGCCGGGACACGCGGCGTCCTGATCTATCTCGCGATCTACGTCTCCATGACCGTCGGCACTTTTGCCTGCATTCTTTGCATGCGGCGGAACGGCCGCATGGTCGAGGGGACTTCCGATCTCGCGGGTCTTGGCAAGACGCATCCGCTGTTGGCCGCGACGCTGGTCGTGTTCATGTTTTCGATGGCCGGAATTCCGCCCTTGGCCGGCTTCTTCGGCAAGTTGTACGTGTTCCTGGCCGCGGTCGAGGCGGGGCTGGTCAAACTGGCCGTGATCGGTGTCGTCGCCAGCGTCGTCAGCGCCTTTTATTATCTCCGGATCATCAAAGTGATGTACTTCGACGATCCCACGGATGCCCTCGACAAACCGCTCGGGCGCGAGTTGTCGATCGTGATCGCGATCAACGCCGTCGTCATCACCTTGTTCTTCGTCTACCCGTCACCGGTCCTCAACGGCGCCGCGGCGGCGGCGGCGGCGTTATTCGCGGGATGATTAGCAACATCCGATTACCCAACGCCTACACGCTGATCGAACTTGAAACCATCGGCAGCACGATGGACGAGGCCAAGCGGTTGGCCGATTTGGGCGAGGCCGAGACGCCAGACGGCACCATCGTCTGGGCCAAGGAGCAAACCGCCGGCCGCGGTCGGCGCGGCAGTTCCTGGATCAGCCCGAGAGGGAATTTTTACGCTTCATTGGTGCTGCGTCCAGACGTTCCCTTGACGCAAGCGGCCGAGATCGGCTTCGTCGCCGGTCTTGCGATCTACGACACCATCGGTGAGCTCAGCGACCCCGGCTATGACTGCCGGTTGAAATGGCCGAACGACGTGCTTTTGAACGACCGCAAGCTCGGCGGCATCCTGATGGAGAGCAAGGCCGGCGCCAAAGGCAACGTCGACTACGTGATCCTCGGCCTCGGCATCAATTTGATGCATTACCCAAAGGATACCGACTTTCCGGCGACGTCCTTCACCGAGGAGGCGCTGGTCATTCCGGATGTCACTTTCCTGGAATCGTTCGCCCGGCATTTCCTGGATTGGATGAGCCGCTGGGTCGACAACGGGTTTGGGCCGGTCCGCGACCATTGGAAATGGCGGGCCAAGGGCCTCGGCGCTGAAATCGAAGTCCGACTTGAGGGCGAGACCCTGAAGGGCGTTTTTTCCGATCTCGACCCGTCCGGCGCGCTTGAACTGACGGTAGACGGCAAGACTCGGAAGATTTCCGCCGGCGCGGTTTTCTTTCCCAGCGCAAAGCCGACATGAGCAGCGCGATGTTGCACCTCACCCGTGCCGGCTCTGGTTCTTCCCCTCATCCTTCGAGAAGCGGTGTTACCGCTCCTCAGGATGAGTGAAAATGTTTCTTATCCGGCCTCATCGAGAGGAGGCGCGAAGCGCCGTCTCGAAGGACGAGGCCAGCATTCCGCAGTGAGTAACAGGCACATGCTTCTGGCAATCGACGGCGGCAACACCAACACCGTATTCGCTGTTTTTGACGACGCCGGCGCCTTGATCGGACAGTGGCGGGCCGCGACCAAAACCGCCAAGACATCCGACGAGTTGGCGATCTGGCTCCGGCAGTTGATGGCGCTCGAAAAAATCGACGAGCGGGCGATCACCGAAGTGATCATCGCCACCGTGGTCCCGGCCGGCCTGTTCGATCTGCAAACCCTTTCGCGCAAGTATTTCGGATGCGAACCGCTGATCGTCGGCGATCCCGGAGTAAAACTCGGTTTCGATGTCAGAGTGCCGCGTCCGGCCGAGGTCGGCGCCGACCGCCTGGTCAACGCGGTGGCCGGCTTCGAAGCCCATGGCGGACCGCTGCTGATCGTCGATTTCGGCACCGCCACCACCTTTGACGTGATTGCCAAGGACGGTGCCTACTTGGGCGGCGTCATCGCGCCCGGCGTCAATCTGAGTCTGGAAGCGCTACAAACGGCGGCCGCGAAACTGCCCCGGATCGACATCGTGGCGCCGGAACGGGTCATGGGCACTGACACGATCTCGGCCATGCGGTCCGGTATCTATCATGGCTATGCCTCGATGATCGAAGGCATGATCCAGCGCCTCAGGGCCGAGCAGGGCGCCATGGACGTCATCGCCACCGGCGGCCTGGCGCCGCTCTTTGCCGCCGCCTGTCCGTCGATCAAGGCCACCGACGGCGATCTGACGCTTAGGGGACTCTATGCCATCAACGCCCGAAATAGGGGATGAAGGCGTTTTAGTATATTTCGTCACCCCGGCCTGCCCTGGGCCTGTCCCGGGGGATCCACTAATCCGCGATAACAAGATCGGAATTTTATGAC
>JAQBZY010000140.1 GCA_027620395.1 Pseudomonadota bacterium | reverse complement strand
TTCGCACAGACAATCATCAATGGGAATCCCAAAAAGGACTCCTATGTTAGGCGGATACCACTAGATCAGCCAGACTCAGCGCCGCTAAGTCCTTGCCGGCGGCGGCGAGACCTTGGCGAATGCGCTCGATCAGGCCGGCCGTGCCATAGTGGCCGGCTGCTCCGCCCAGGTCACGATCCGCCAAGATACATGCCGCCGTTCACATGCATGATCTGACCGGTGATATAGGCCGCTTCTGGCAGGCACAGATAGCGGACCATCGAGGCGATCTCGTCCGATGTACCCATGCGGTCGATCGGCGGATGCACCTTGAGCGTCGGGCGAGCCCCGGCCGATTCAGGCCGCACGGTGTCGATAAACCCGGGCGAGACGCAATTCACCGTGACGCCGTCCGGCGCGAACTCGACGGCCAGGCCGCGGGTGAACCCGGCCAGACCCGACTTGGACACCAGATTGTGGACCCGTGTGCTGGTGCCGATGTGCCACGAAATGCCGCCCAGCGTCACGATCCGGCCCCAATTTTTGGCCTGCATCAGCGGCAGGCATGCCTGGGCGCAGAAAAAAGCGCCGTCGAGCGAGATATCGATAACGCGGCGGTATTGTTCATGCGTCATCTGCAAAAACGGCACTTGCCCCCGCGACGAGGCGTTGAGGATCAGAATATCCACGCTGCCGAAAGCCTTGACGCCGGCGTCGACCATGGCCTTGACGCCCTTGGCGTCGGTGACGTCGGTGAGATGTGCGATGGCGTCCGAGCCCATGCCCTTGATCTCGGCGACGACGGCGTCGGCGGCGGCTTGGTCGGTGACGGCGTTGACGACGATCTTGGCACCTTGTTCGGCCAGTTGAAGAGCAATGGCACGGCCGATGTTCCTGGCCGAACCGGTGACGAGGGCGACTTTGCCCTCAAGCGGCTTCTTGGACATGCGTTTCTCCCTGAGGGCTATTGGCCGGTGAAGGCCGGCTTGCGCTTTTCGACGAAGGCGGTGACACCTTCCCGGAAATCCTTACTCATGGCGCAGCCGACGAAACTTTCGGATTCAGCATGCAATTGCGCCTCGAGATCGTTGACGGTGGCGGCGTAAAGCAGCCGTTTGGTCGCCGCATAGGCCTTGGCCGGGCCGGTGGCGAACTTTTGCGCCAGGGCAGCGACCTCGGCATCCAACTTATCTGCCGGAACGATCCGATTGATGAGGCCGAGCTCGAGCGCGCGCTCCGGGCCGAAGCGGTCGCCGAGCAGCGCGATTTCCATCGCTTGTTTCATGCCGACCATGCGCGGCAATAGCCAAGACGATCCGCCGTCCGGGCTGGTGCCCAAGTGAATGTAGGCGAGGGTGAACTTCGAGCCTTCGGCGGCGATCACCAGATCGCAACCGAGCATGAAGCTGAACCCGACGCCGGCGGCGGCCCCTCTGACGGCGGCGATGACCGGCATCGGCAGAGCTTGCATGTTGGTGACGACGATATGCACCCGGCCGAGGATCATGTTGAACCAGGCGCGGATCTCGGCCTCGCCGGTCGAGGTTTCAAAGCGGCTATGGAAGCGCTTGATGTCGCCGCCGGCCATGAAGTGATCGCCGGCGCCGGTAACCACCACGCAGCGGATGTCGTCGGCCGATTTGAGCGCGCCGGTGATCTCGATCAGCGCCGTCACGACATCGTCGTTCAATGCGTTGAGCGAGTCCGGGCGGTGGATGGTGACGGTGCAAATGCCGTCCTCGACGGCGACCCGAACGGTGTCGTTAGGGGACGTGATCATGCCCGGCTCCCTCCCTGGCAACTGGACCTGTTCCGGTCCCGACCCGAGCTTAATTCGGTTGGCGGGCGGGCAAAAGACCCATTGCTGTAGAAGCTGGAGATACCCGCCAAAAGATTCCGGAACGCCGCCGGCACCGTCCGGAATGACGGAAAGGGGGGCGTGATTTCATCACCGTCACCCCGGGCTCGACCCGGGGTCCAATGCTGTCCGCCATGCCGCCGGGTCTTAGCTCCCCGGCTGGTTCTGCCAGTAATCGACGTTCAAATCGCGGATCAGATCGTCGTGCTGGAATTCGAGGCAGCGCTTGAGCCCGCCGTACTGATAGGTGGCGGAACTGGCCGAGCATTCTTGGATCGATTGCCGGGCCGTCATTCCGGCGGCGTTCATCGGCGGCACGTCGTCACCGATGGCCTGCCTCCAAAGCCCGTCGAAGCCCTTGGCGGCGACGGCGCCCTCGGCCGGCAGTGCGGCGTTCAATTTCGCCAGAAGCTGCGCCGCCTGTGCCTTCGGTTGCTGATCGACGATGCCGCGTCCGATCTCCCTGAGCGATTTGGTCGCAAAAGCGATTTCCTCCTTGCTCAGCGGACTGGGGTCGTTCGGCTGGGCCACCGGGATCAACTACGCATCCTGCCCGACCACTAGTTTCGCATTGTCTGCGCCGAGCGCCTTCAGCCGGCCAAGCTCGATCATGGCGACGACAGACATGAAGCCCCGGTTTTCGATGAAGCTCATGTGTCGGTCGGCCGGCAGGCGGATTTCATTTCCATTTGCCGTCAGGACCAGCGTGAAGTGTTCCGGCGCTGCCGGCGCGTAGGCCGTTCCCATTCCGGGCGACGGCCGTTGCCGTTGCAAACAATAGGTCGATAATTCGGCGGCGCAAACGCCGTTCCCGCAAACCAATGGAATGCCGCTTTCGACCGGCAGCGCCGCCAAAATCTGTGGCGCCGAATGCGCCGCCGGGGCAAGGATATGGAAAACCGTGGCAACCGCGGCCGCAAGCAACCAACGCGAACGTTTCATGACGCTTGACCCCTCGTCAGTGGGGAAAGCCGGCGCCGGTTGCGGTCACTAGAATCCCGGTTGGCTGTTCCAGTAATCGGTGTTTAGCCGCAATATCTGATCGTCGTGGCGGAATTCGAGGCAGCTCTTGATGCCGGCCATGGAATGGTAAGAACTGTGGCCCTGACACCAATCATACATCTTCCGGGCCCGGCCGATGCCATCGGCATTGACCGGCACAGCCGGGCCAAGGCCGTCGATGACGTCGTGCCAGAGCTGTTTCAAATTATCTTCCGTCGCCGGCTGCATCGGCTGAATGGTGACTGCTAGACGGTTGACGAGCGAGGCGGCAACGGCGTCGGGTTTGGCGTCGACAACCTCATTGCCATGTTCGCGGAGCGAGCGGGTAGCGAAAGCCAACTCGCTGGCGCTGATCGGGTTGGGGTCGCCGAGGACGGGTTCGGGAACCAGCGCCGCATTGGCGGCGACATCCAACATGGCGGATACCGCGCCGGTCCGCTGCATGACATCGATCGACATGGTGGCGCCAACCGTGGTGAAGCCACGGCCGGCCCGGAACTCGACGTGTTCGGTGGCGGCCATGCGGGTTTTCTTACCGGCAGCATCGGTCAGGATCAGCGAAAACTGCTGATCGGCCGCCGGCAAGTAGCGTTGACCGGTGACCGGCGGGGTGCGTTCCTGCTGCAGGCAATAGCTGGAAAACGTGGTGACGCAGATGCTGCCTTCGCAGTGCAGGGTCTGCGGCCCAAGCGACGCCATGACGGCCAAAACCTGCGGCGCGGCCTGCGCGAAACCTGTGGCCAAGGTGCCGGCAACGGCAACAACAGCGGCGATTATATGATTACGACGCATGGCACATTTTCTCCTAAAACCCCCCTTGTACACAAGGGGGAACCGTTCAAGATACATTAATACTTAGGCGGCGAAATTCGGATATCAAGTGCCGAGCCGTCTTGATCTGGGGCTGGAACCGAGGGCAAATCGAATGACCGTAACCATGGCGCGGCCCTTGCGGGCGGCGGAGCTTAAGGCCCTGATCGGGGGCCGGAACGAACGCCAGTTGGCAGTCGTCGATGTCCGGCCCGGCGGCACCTTTGGCACGGCGCACCTGCTGTGGGCAATCTCGGTGCCGCTATCGGTTTTGGAATTGCGAATCCGCGATCTGGTGCCCGGCCTGGCGACGCCGGTGGTTCTCTGCGCCGCCGATGCCGATGACGATGGCTTAGTATCGCGAGCCGCCGGCAAGCTCGCCGCCATGGGCTATACCGATCTCGGGTATTTGCAGGGCGGCGTCGCCGGCTGGGGCGGGGCCGGGTTCGAAATCTTTTCCGGCGTCAACGTGCCGTCGAAAGCCTTCGGCGAATTTATTGAGCACGCCTACGACACGCCCAGAATTCCAGCGCCCGAACTCAAGCGGATGATCGACGCCGGCGACAATATGATCGTGCTGGACAGCCGGCCGATGCCGGAATTCAAGGCCATGAACATCCCGACCGGCATCGATTCACCGGGCGCCGAGTTGGCGCTCCGCGTGCACGATTTGGCGCCGGACCCTAACACGATAGTTGTCGTCAACTGCGCCGGACGGACCCGCTCGATCATTGGCTGTCAGTCGCTCAGGAACGCCGGCATTCCGAATAAGGTGGTGGCGCTTGAGAACGGCACCATGGGATGGCTCCTGGCCGGCTTCGAGTTGGAGCGCGGACAACAGCGCCGCTACGGCGAGTTGAGCAACGACGGACTGATGCGCGCCAAGGCCGCAGCCGAGCGCGTCGGCAAGCGGTTCGGGGTTCAGGTCATCGACGCCAAGGCGCTTTCGGCGTGGCGGGCGGAGACTGGGCGGACAACCTATTTGTTCGACGTTCGCGCGCCTGAGGAATACGTGGCTGGTCACTTGCCGGACGCCAAGCCGGCGCCGGGAGGGCAGCTGGTGCAAGCCACCGACACCTATGCCGGCACGTTGGGTGCCCGGATCGTCTGTACCGACGACAACGGCGTCCGGGCGACGATGACGGCATCATGGCTGATCCAGATGGGGTGGGAGGCTTACGTCTACGTGGCGGGCGCGGCCGAAATGACGGCGCCCGGTGCGCATGCGCCGGAAATACCGGAACTCGCCGGCATTCCAGAGGGCGATCTCGAGCCTAAGGAACTGGCGGCCCGTATGATCCAATTGCATGTGATCGATTTGGGCGACAGCATCCGCCACCGTGCCGGCCACATTCCCGGAAGCCGCTTCGCCATGCGCGCTAATCTGCCCACCAATCTGAAACCGCTTTCGAGCGAGCGCGGAATTGCGTTGGTATCACCGGACGGAATTTTGGCCAGGCGCGCCGCCAAGGATTTGCGGGACGCCGGCTTCAAGGCACCGGTGCACGTCCTCAAGGGTGGCACCCAGGCGTGGCAAGCCGCCGGCCTGCCGCTCAAACAGGGTTTCGAGAACAATCTGGATCAGCCGGTCGATGTCTGGTATCGGCCCTACGATCTCGAAGACGCCATCGAAGGTGACCGCGAAGCGGCGATGCAGGGATACCTGAGTTGGGAGATCGATCTGGTGCAACAGATCGAGCGCGACGGCACCACGAACTTCAAGGTCTTTCAGTAAAAGGCCTTTCAGCAAACAGGGGGAACACGGCCCGTGAAAATCATCGTCCTGCCCGG
>JAQBZY010000139.1 GCA_027620395.1 Pseudomonadota bacterium | reverse complement strand
GATCCTGCCATAGTGTAATGACTCCCGTGCATTAGCGCGGTTTTTGTTGGCCTCGCCGGGGGCCTCGTTGTAAAAGCGGGGCGCCCTGAAGGCGAGGCGGCCGGACGATTCAAGGAGACCCAGCCCGAAATGGCCGACGCCGTTCCAATGTCCAGCGAGTTAGATCTCAGTGTCGTCGTCCCGGTCAAGGACGAGGCCCTGAACGTCGGCCCGTTGGCCGAAGAAATCGCCACCGCCCTGGAAGGCCGCTACCGGTTCGAAATGATCTTCGTCGATGACGGCAGCGAGGACGAAACGGCGGCCAAGCTTGCCGAGACCAGGTCACGCTTGCCGACGCTCCGGATCATCCGGCATCGCGTCTGCCGGGGTCAAAGCATCGCCATCCTGAGCGGTGTCGCCGCCGCGCACGGCCCTTTGATTGCGACCTTGGATGGCGACGGACAGAACGACCCGGCGGACATCCCGGCCTTGCTCGAGAGATATAATAATGAACATGGCCTGGGCGGGCCGGTTTTGATCGCCGGCTGGCGGGCCAAGCGCAACGACATCTGGCTGAAGCGAGTCTCATCCAAAATTGCCAACGCGGTCCGGGGCGCGCTTTTGGGCGACCGGACGCCGGATACCGGCTGCGGGCTCAAGATTTTTGCCCGCGATGATTTTCTGAGGTATCCGGCCTTCAATCACATGCACCGGTTCTTGCCGGCGCTGACCATCCGGGCCGGTGGGCGGGTGGTCTCGGTCGAGGTCAATCATCGGCCAAGGGCGCGGGGGATGTCGAAGTACGGTCTCTTTAACCGCTTAGGCATCGGCATCGTCGATCTCGTCGGAGTCGCCTGGCTGCAACGGCGTTCCGTCAGGGCCGAGTTCCGGCCGGAGGATCCTTCGTGAAGTTCCGGATCGTCGTTCGCGGCATCTTGCTGTTCGTGACTGCGATCTTGATCGGCATCGCGCTCAAGGCGACGCCATTGGGCGATGTCCTCGACAAATCCTGGATCGACAGCGCGGTGCGCGGGCACGGCCATCGGGGCGAGTTGCTGTTTCTTCTGATGGGCGCAGCGATGACCGCCGTCGGTCTGCCGCGCCAAGCGGTCAGTTTTCTTGCCGGCTATGCCTTCGATCTATGGACCGGCACCGCCTTGGCGGTTTTGGCGACGATGCTGGGCTGCATCACTACCTTCAGCTATGCCAGATTTCTCGGCCGCGATTTGCTCAAGGGTAAGTTCCCCGAGCGGATCAGGAGATTCGACGCCTTCTTGAAGGACAACCCGTTCACCACGACCTTGCTGATTCGGTTTCTGCCGGCCGGATCGAATTTTCTGACTAATCTGGTGGCCGGCGTGTCGAGCGTGCCGGCGGTGCCGTTCGTGCTCGGGTCCGGCGCTGGTTATATTCCGCAAACATTGATCTTCGCGTTGGTCGGCAGCGGCTTCGCCGTCGAGGCCAACGTCAAACTGGGGATCAGCGTCGTGTTGTTCGCCGCTTCGGCGATGCTCGGTCTCAGCCTCTATCGCCGCTACCGCGACACGCACCATTTGCTGAATGCCGGCGTCGTCGACGCCGACGATGTCGGCACCAGCGAGGCCGGCCGCTCGTGAGCGGGCAGGGCTTAACGCCGAGAACGCTCAACACCGGTTGGCTGATTTGCTGGGCGGTAACCGTTTTCGCCGCGCTCGCGCTCAGGCCGCCGCTGCCGGTCGACGAGACCCGTTATTTAGCCGTCGCCTGGTCGATGTGGCTGGACGGCGACTGGTTGGTGCCGCACTTGAACGGCGAGGCGTATCACCACAAGCCGCCGCTGTTGTTCTGGCTGATGAACGCCACTTGGGCGGTGTTCGGCGTCAATGATTGGGCGCCCCGGCTGGTGGCGCCGCTGTTCGCGCTCGCCGGTCTGTTCATGACTCGGTCTTTGGCTCGGAAGTTGTGGCCGGATCATGCCGAGACCGCTGAATTGGCGCCGGCGATCCTGACTGGCACCTTTTTCTGGGCCCTGTTCGGCACGCTCACCATGTTCGACATGATGCTGGCGGTGGCGACGTTGGTCGGCCTCTGCGGCGTCGTCGGCGCCTGGCGCGGTGGCGGCATCCGGTCCTGGGCGATTGTCGCCGTCGCCGTCGGCATCGGTATTTTGGCCAAAGGCCCGGCGATCCTGCTGCACATTCTGCCGGCGGCGCTGCTGGCGCCGATTTGGGGGCCAGCGTTGTCCGATGCTCCGGCGCGCCCGGTGGGCGGCTGGAAGCGCTGGTATCTGGCGGTTCTGCTTGCGGTTCTAGGCGGCGCGCTGATCGGTCTTGCCTGGGCCGTGCCGGCCGGCATCCGGGGCGGCGAAGCCTACCGGAACATGATCTTCTGGGGCCAGTCGGCGGGCCGCATCGTCGAAGCCTTCGATCACGCCCGGCCGTTCTGGTGGTACGCCGCCGTGTTGCCACCACTGTTACTGCCGTGGCTATTGTGGCCGAGGCTGTGGCGGGCCTTCAGGGCGATGCCGATGGCAAGCGATGGGGCGCTGCGTCTGTTGGCGTGTTGGTTGGTGCCGGCGTTTGCCGTCTTTTCGCTGATCAGCGGCAAGCAACTACACTATCTACTACCGGAGTTCCCGGCCTTGGCGTTGTTGTTCGCGCGCGCGCTGGCGCGTGCGGCGGCAACCGACGCCAACCGCGCTGAAGGCGGCGACATTTGGCTGCCGGCGTCTATCTATATGGTACTGGGAGCCGTTGGCGGTTTGGCCGGTTTTCTGCCACTACCGTTCGATGCGCCGGATTGGTTCGCCGAACTGGCGACCGGCTGGGCGTTCTTGGCCGCCGCCGCTGGGCTTTTGCTCGGCCTGGCCAGGCCGGCCGGCAAGGCGGCCATCGCCGGCCTGATGGGCTCGAGCGGCATTCTGGTGGTGGCGCTGCATCTGGTTGCCGCCGACGCACTGACGCACGCTTATGATTTGCGACCGCTGGCGGCGCGCCTCAAGGCGCTCGAACAGGCCGGCCACCCGCTCGCCAACTTCGCCACGTATCACGGCCAGTACCATTTCCTGGGTCGGCTTAAGCAGCCAATGCCGGAACTGGGCCTTGAGCGGGTGAGCACCGAGACTTACCTTCGCGACCATCCGAATGGCGTCGTCGTCGCTTACTACGATAATCCGCCGGCCGGTCCGGCCGGGATCGAGCCGCTCGGTCGTTATAGGCTCCGCGATCTGACAATCCTCCTCTGGCCGGTCGAAGCGTTCCGCCTGGATCCGACGATCGGCGACCGGCGCTAACCTGGTCGGTTAGTTTGCTGCTTGAGCCGTTCCCTCAGCCAGGGTTGACAGCCGCCAGACATTATCTTACATACCCTGGCACTCAAGCGGACTGAGTGCTAACAGCCGCTTAAACCCTATATTTTTCAAACTGTTAGGGAGACATGACCATGAAGTTTCGTCCATTGCATGATCGGGTTTTGGTCAAGCGCGTCGAGCAGGAACAAAAATCAGCCGGCGGCATCATCATTCCCGATACCGCCCAGGAAAAGCCGATGCAGGGCAAGGTGATCGCCGTCGGGTCCGGCCACAAGGCCGAGGACGGCAAGGTGACGGCCTTGGACGTCAAGGCCGGCGACAAAATTCTGTTCGGCAAGTGGTCCGGCACGGAAGTGAAGATCGACGGCGACGATCTGCTGATCATGAAGGAATCCGACATCCTCGGAATCATCGGCAAGTAATCTCGGCCGAGCCCCGCTCGGACGATAAGTTCGACGATCATTCAAAGAAATTCGAAAGGACAGTTCAATGGCTGCCAAGGAAGTTAAATTTTCGGCCGACGCGCGCGAGCGTCTGTTGCGCGGCGTCGACATTCTCGCCAACGCCGTCAAGGTGACGCTGGGTCCGAAGGGCCGCAACGTCGTGCTCGACAAGTCGTTCGGCGCGCCCCGCATCACCAAGGACGGTGTGACGGTGGCGAAGGAGATCGAACTCGCCGACAAGTTCGAGAACATGGGCGCGCAGATGATCAAGGAAGTCGCGTCCAGGACCAGTGACGAGGCCGGCGACGGCACCACCACGGCGACCGTTCTGGCCCAGGCGATCGTCCGCGAAGGCACCAAGGCGGTGGCGGCGGGGATGAACCCAATGGATCTGAAGCGTGGCGTCGAACAGGCGGTCTTGGCCGTGGTTGCCGACGTCAAGAAGCGCTCGAAGAAGGTCTCGACCAACGAAGAGATCGCCCAGGTCGGCACGATTTCGGCCAACGGCGACCGCGACGTCGGCGACATGATCGCCAAGGCGATGCAGCGGGTCGGCAACGAAGGTGTGATCACGGTCGAGGAAGCCAAAAGCCTGAACTCCGAACTCGACATCGTCGAGGGGATGCAGTTCGACCGTGGCTACACCAGCCCGTACTTCATCACCAACGCCGACAAGATGACTTGCGAGTTGGAAGACCCGTACATCTTGATCCACGAGAAGAAGCTGGCCTCGTTGCAGCCGTTGCTGCCGGTGTTGGAAGCGGTGGTGCAGTCGTCGCGTCCGCTTCTGATCATCGCCGAGGACATCGAAGGCGAAGCCTTGGCCACGTTGGTGGTCAACAAGCTGCGTGGCGGCCTCAAGGTCGCCGCCGTCAAGGCACCAGGCTTCGGCGACCGCCGCAAGGCGATGCTCGAAGACATCGCGGTGCTGACCAACGGCCAGGTGATCTCGGAAGACTTGGGCATCAAGCTCGAGAACGTGACCATCGAGATGATGGGCCGGGCCAAGAAGGTGTCGATCACCAAGGAAGAGACGACCGTCGTCGACGGCAGCGGCAAGAAGAAGGACATCGAGGCCCGCTGCGCCCAGATCCGGGCCCAGATCGAGGAGACGACGTCGGATTACGACCGTGAGAAGCTGCAAGAGCGTCTGGCCAAGTTGGCCGGCGGTGTGGCGATCATCCGGGTCGGCGGCGCCACCGAGGTCGAGGTCAAGGAGCGGAAGGACCGGGTCGACGACGCGTTGCACGCGACCCGCGCCGCGGTCGAGGAGGGCATTGTCGCCGGTGGCGGCACGGCGCTTCTCTATGCGACGCGTGCCTTGAAGGGCCTGACCGGCGACAACGCCGACCAGACCGTCGGCATCGACATCGTCCGGCGCGCGATCCAGACGCCGCTGCGGCAGATCGCCGAGAACGCCGGCGCCGACGGCGCCGTGGTTTCCGGCAAGCTGTTGGAGCAGAAGGACACGTCCTACGGCTACAACGCCCAGACCGGGGTCTACGAGAACCTGATCAAGTCGGGCGTCATCGACCCGGCCAAGGTTGTGCGGACCGCGCTGCAGGATGCGGCATCGATCGCCGGCCTGCTGATCACCACCGAAGCCATGGTCGCCGAGCGTCCGGAGAAGAAAGATCCGATGCCGGGCGGCGGTGGCGGCGGCATGGGCGGCATGGGTGGCATGGGCGGCATGGACTTCTAAGTCCCCACGTTCGCCCCGCAATGAAAAAC
>JAQBZY010000138.1 GCA_027620395.1 Pseudomonadota bacterium | reverse complement strand
ACGGATTATTTCCAGCCCCATGAATCGGGTATAGAGAGCGACATCAATGCGCCCCTTATCAAGCAAGGAGAAAAGTTGCTCGGCGTCGGGTCCCTGGATTACATCCGTTCCTTGCGGGACGTTCATTTCATAAATTTTCCAACCCTTGATGTAACCGATGGAAAAGGGTTTTAGGTTGATCCATCCGTCAATCGTGATGGATGATTTTTTAGTGAAGGCGACGAAATCCATGTCCAACATTTTTTCCGGGACCAGCACCAAATTTGGATATAGCCGTTCCATGCCGCCGACCCGAACCAGTTCGCCATCCTCAATTCCGGCATTCGCATTTCTCAAGCCGCGCTCTGGCGGAAGCTGAACGAGTGAAAGGCGGAGGCCGTTCCGCTTGAACGCCTCCGTGGCAATAATGTCGAGAAAGCCGGACTTGGTTTCGTTTGTAAACGGTGCGGCGATGGTGCTGTTGAGGGTCAGCCGCTTAGGGACCGCGTCAGCTTTCGCCGGTCCGGCGTCGAGCAGCGACAGCAAAAGCCAAAACACCGCCGCGGCGGCATGGCGCGCGCGCGGCAATTCGGCGTTTTGTATTTTGGCCAAACAATAGTTCCCCTAAAAATTAAGTGTACTAATCGTGACTAAACTGACTCAAGGGAAATAAAATCATCATTGATCGTTGCGGAGAGGTTGTGATTCCTTCTTGGGCGTCCTTGGCCTAGTCCCCGGCGCCGTGCAGCAATCGTTCGACATAGACCGGCACTACCTGGCTGGCCGGCCCGTAGATTTTTTCCTCGAACAATGTCGCGCCCTCCGACGGCTCTAGGTTGAGCTCGACGGTCCGAGCGCCGGCCTGGCGGGCCAGCATCACGAAGCCGGCGGCCGGATAGACATTGCCGGACGTTCCGATCGACATGAACACCCCCGCCGCCGATATCGCACGCTCGATCCGCTCCATCTCGAACGGCATTTCGCCGAACCAGACCACATGCGGCCGCATTCGTCCGGCCGTGTTGCAGGCTGCGCACGCATCCTCGATCCCGAGATCATCCCGCCATGCGACAACGTTGCCGCAAACGTCGCACCGGATCTTGAGAAGTTCGCCGTGCATGTGAATGAGATTTTTTGCGCCTGCCCGTTCGTGCAGATCGTCGATGTTCTGCGTCACCGTCAAAACACCGCCCGGCCATTCGCGCTCGAGGCGCGCCAAGGCGCCGTGCGCGGCATTGGGCCGAATATTGCCGCCCACCAGCCCCTGCCGGCGCGCATTATAAAATTCATACACCCGTTTGGGGTCGCGGCGGTAGGCGTCCGGCGTCGCGACGTCTTTGATCCGAACCGTGGCCCAAATGCCGTCCGCGTCCCGAAAGGTCGCCAGACCGGATTCCTTTGAAATACCGGCCCCGGTCAGAACGACAATCGGTGCATCTTTCCCGGTCACGGACCCTCCATTGGCTTTTCGGGTTGGCGTAACCATGATATGCGTCTTTCAATCCTCGCCAAGGAAAAATCCGATTGATCCGCGTTCTGTTCGTCTGTCTCGGAAACATCTGCCGCTCGCCCTCCGCCGAGGGCGTTTTTCGCGCCTTGGTCAATGAGCAGGGACTGAGCGATCGGATCAGCGCCGATTCCTGCGGGACGTCGACGTGGCACATCGGCAGTCCACCCGACAACAGGGCCCGCGGCGAGGCGAAACGGCGCGGCATATCCATCGACGGCCTGCGTGCCCGGGCGCTCAAGCCGGATGATTTCGATATCTTCGACTATATTCTAGCCATGGACAGCAGCAATCTACTCAACCTCGAAGCAACCTGCCCAGATGTGCATCGGGTCAAGGTGCGCCTGCTCCTCGAATTTGCGCCCGGCCATCCGGAGCGCGAGGTGCCGGATCCCTATTACGGCGGCGCCGAGGGATTTGCCCAGGTCTTCGATATGATCGATGCCGCGGCGGCCGGTTTACTCGCCGACATCCAACGCCGCCACCTCGGCAATTGATAAGTGGCCACTATCGGGCCACCGTCGCCGGCAATTTAGGGAAACACGGGTGCTGATTATTTTCGATTGCGATGGCGTCCTGGTCGATAGCGAATTGATTGCCAACCGCACCCTCGCCGCGCATTTGAGTGCGCACGGCTATCCGGTGACCGCCAACGAATGCCTTGGGCGGTTCATCGGCATGACGATTCCCGGCGTCATCGCGAAAGTCCAAAACGAGGGCGTCGCGCTGCCGGATGATTTCGAAGCCACGCTCCGGGCCAAGGACCAGATCGTCTTTGCCCGCGAACTCAAACCGGTCAGCGGCGTCGAGCATGCGCTGCAACGGCTCGACGGCCGGCCACGTTGCGTCGCGTCTTCGGGAAGCCCCGAAAAGATCGCCCGCAATCTCGATATCACCGGGCTTAGAAAGTATTTCGAAGACAATCTGTTCAGCGCCAAGGATGTGCAGCGGCCGAAGCCGGCGCCGGATCTCTTCCATTTGGCGGCTGCCAGGATGAACGCCGACGCAGGGCGCTGCATCGTGATCGAAGATACGGCACTCGGCATCGAAGGCGCCAAGCGAGCCGGCATGAGAGCGCTCGGGTTCATTGGCGGCAGTCATCGCGTTCCGGCCGACGCGGCAGTGCTCAGAGCCGCCGGCGCCGATGATATTTTCGACGACATGCACCGGCTACCGGATCTAATCAGCGCGATCGAGTAGGTCAAAAAAGGGCGTATTCGACCAGCGGCTCGTACATCGCGCCTTCGCGGGCCAAATGGCTTCGGAACAGGACGAAGCGGTCGGCGGCAAATGGCGGCACATGACGCAGGTCGTGGGCTTCGATCCACGGGCCGACGTCTCCCGGACGGCCACCCTTGAGCCGGGCCAGCGTCACATGCGGCGTGAATTTTCTGGATTCCCTTGGAAACCCGGCCCGAACCACGGCGGCCTCGACGCGCGATTGCAAATGTAGCAGCGCTTCCAAGCCCTCGAATCCGGCCCAGATCGAGTGGATGCGTGGGCCGCGCTCGAAATATCCAAGCCGGCGAGCCGCCAAACTGAACCCGGGCAGCCGGATATCATCCAATTCGGCATCGATATCGCGGGCCGTTTCCTGGTCACATTCGCCAATGAAGCGGAGCGTCATATGCATGCCTTCCGGCCGCACCCACTTGGCACCCCGCACACCCGACGAGAACATCCGCAAATGGTCACGAAGGTCTTCGGATACCGGAATGGCGACGAAGAGGCGCATCCCCTGCCCCTGCCAGCGGAAAGATAACGTCGTCACTATGTCGTTGGGAAGCGGACCCGATGTCAACCCCGCTGGCCGGCTCTCAACAAAATGCCATTAGAACGCCGGTATAACTGTAAAGCCGGTCGTTGGAGATCTCGCCATTGGCGTAGAACCCGATCACCGGTGCCCCGCCCAGGGATTCGGCGACGATCGCGGCTTCCCGTCCTTCGTCGCCGAACATTGCCGGTCCCCTGGCGACGCAGGAGACGTAGACGGCGCCCCTGGCCGGACCGTCCAGACGCCGCATCACGTCGTCCAGCATCCGCCTTAGATCGGTCTGCGCCGACATCGGATCGCGGCGCACGAACATGATCCGGTCACCGGCCCGGACCTCGTTGCCGATGGCCAGCCACCCGCGCTCGGGATCGATGCCGATCAAATTGCGCACCAGATAGTCCCTGGTATCGGTGCCAGCGACCGGCAACGCCGCATGCACGTAACCGGCAACGCGGCCCAAGTCCCTAGCCAGCATCTCGCCGATGTCTTCTTTGAAGACATCGAGAGCCTGGCGCCCGTCCAAGGTGACGATGACATTCTCGGCCCCCTCGGTGACGGTGTGCATTTCGCCCAACGGCGTGCAGCCCTGCGTGACGCCGCTGACAATGCCGACGGCCGGCGAAAACAAGGCTCCCGAGATGCCGCCATTGACAATGCCGCCGGCGATTTGCGCCTGCGCGCCCCTGGAGCAGGTCAAGCCGCCGATCAGGAACGTTCCAGTGCGAGCCGCCAGCGTGCTCAAAGCTTCGGCGATGTCCGGCATGCCGCCGTCGGCATGCACCAGGCCGGCGACCGGTGCCGCCGCCCGAACCCAATCGCGGACATCGTCCTCGAGCCTGTCTGGGACCGGCGTCGGGCTGAGGACCCGGCGAACATCGGGCGGCAGGTCCAGGATCATGGCGGTGGCGCCCGGCCGGTCGTAGGCCGCTTTGGCGCCGCCGATAACGCCGGCGCCAAGTGTTCCGATCCACTCCGCGACGCCGGTGGTCTGGCGCAGAAAGGTCAAGATCGACGACAGGTCCTCCTCCAGGCGGTCGGCGACATAAAGAACGCCGAGACCGTCCGGGTTGACCGGCGTTGCCGTCAAGCCGTCGGTCAATTCCTTGGCCGCGCCGACCCAGTCGGCAGCGACCGTGAACGCGGACGGGAATGGCGGCGGCGAGCTAACCATGTTGAGCACCTGTAATTATCCGTAAGATATAGATCGCCCGGTCGGTGAATGCGCGTGGAATCGGGTCGATTTTTCGGGCGACGTCCATGATGCGCCCTTTCAAGGCCCGCCCAGGATCAAATAATCATGAAATTTTCGTAAGATAGGCCTAGTGCAGTTGAAAATAGCCCCCCTTTGGCACTATGTTACGCAGGGCAGAAATGCCGCTTTAACAGGAGTTTCAAATGGCACTCGGTAACAATCGTTTCGGTGCGGCGTCTCGCCGGATGACGAATGCGCAGGCTTATGACGCATCGATCGACGCCGGACTACGCCGTTACATGCTTGGCGTTTACAACTACATGGCCGCAGGCGTCGCCATTACCGGCGTGGTTGCCTATTTTGTCGCCAACACGCCTTCGGTCTACAACGCCATCTTCGGATCGGGCCTGATGTGGGTTGCGATATTGGCGCCGGTGGCGCTGGTGTTCGTGATCAGCTTCGGCATCAACCGCATGCAAGCCTCGACGGCACAGATGCTGTTCTGGGCCTACGCCGCCCTGATGGGCGTTTCCTTGGCGACGATCTTTTCAGCCTACACAGGCGTCAGCATCGCCCGGGTGTTCTTTATCTCGGCCGGCTCGTTCGCCGCGCTCAGCCTCTACGGATATACCACCAAGAAGGATCTGACCGGGTTCGGATCGTTCCTGTTCATGGGCCTGATCGGCATCCTGCTGGCCAGCGTGGTCAACATGTTCCTGGCCTCGAGTGCGCTGCACTTCACGATCTCGGTCGTCGGTGTGTTGGTCTTTGCCGGCTTGACGGCCTACGACACGCAGCGGATCAAGTCGATCTACTACGAAGGCGACGGCAGCGAAGTGATGGCCAAAAAAAGCGTGATGGGGGCGCTGACCCTCTATCTCGACTTCATCAACCTCTTTATCATGCTGATGCAGTTGCTGGGCGACCGCCGCTGACAACGGCTAGAATCTTGAATGAAAAACCCGGCGCCGAGGCGCCGGGGTTTTTTTTTGCC
>JAQBZY010000137.1 GCA_027620395.1 Pseudomonadota bacterium | reverse complement strand
GTGCCGATGATGCCGATTATGTGTCGGCTGGAGCCGAAATCGCGGCGGCGTCTGACATCTATGCCAGCGCCGACATGATCGTGAAGGTCAAGGAGCCACAGGCGGCGGAGCGGAAGATGCTGCGCGCTGGGCAGGTGCTGTTCACCTATCTGCATCTGGCGCCGGACCCCGAACAAACCAAGGATTTGGTCGACAGCGGCGCCATCTGCATCGCCTACGAGACGGTCACCGATGCGCAGGGGCGCCTGCCGTTGCTGGCGCCGATGTCGCAGGTCGCGGGGCGGATGTCGATCCAGGCCGGCGCGCATTGCCTGGAACGCGAAGTCGGCGGCCAGGGGATTCTGTTGGGCGGCGTGCCCGGCGTGGCGCCGGCCAAGGTGGTGATCATCGGCGGCGGCGTGGTCGGCGAGAACGCGATCCAGATGGCCTTGGGCACCGGTGCCGACGTGACCGTGCTCGACCGCAACCTTGATGTTCTCAACCGGTTGTCGGGGCGCTTCGGATCGGCCCTGAAAACCATGTATTCGACCGTCGCCGCGCTGGAACAGACAGTGCTCGAAGCCGATCTGGTGGTCGGCGGCGTCTTGGTCAAGGGCGCGGCGGCCCCGAAGCTGGTCACCCGGGCCATGGTCAAGGCGATGAAGAAGGGCTCGGTCCTGGTCGATGTCGCCATCGATCAGGGCGGCTGCTTCGAGACATCGAAGGCGACCACGCACGCCGACCCGACCTATGTCGTCGACGGCGTCGTGCATTACTGCGTCGCCAACATGCCGGGCGCGGTGCCTCGGACCTCGACCTACGCGCTGAACAACGCGACGCTTCCCTATGTGTTGGCGCTGGCCGACCGCGGCTATAAGGCCGCGCTGCTCTCCAGCCAAGATTTCATGAGCGGCCTCAACGTCATGGCTGGCCGCGTCACCGAGCCTTCCGTGGCGGAAGGCCTTGGATACGAATACGTACCGCCAGAGAAGGCCCTGGCGGCGTAGCCGGTCCCTCGAAAGAGGGGTTTCTCCCCTACTCACAAAGGGCGTGGCGCAAGTCACGCCCTTTTTTTGAAAAATCCTGGGGCGAGCCTCACCCACCCTCCATCGGCGGGAACACGGTCACCTCGTCGCCGTCCATAAGGATGGTCGAGTCCCGTTCGCTGGGCGGGATCGCTTGGCCGTTGACCAGCGCCATGAACGGCTCGTCGGTGCGGAGCGACAGACCGGCCAGTAGGCCCGAAAGCGTCTTGCCGTCCGGAAATTCAAACGTGCCCTGGCCATTGTCGTCGATGCCAGCCGGCCTTTTGCCGACCTGCGAAATCAAGTGAACGGCGATCCGCACCGGTACACGCGGCCTTCAGGCGAGGCCCAAGCGGCTCAGGGTCTGCGTCGTCGGCTCCCCGTCCTTGGTCCAGCCGCGCAGCTCGTAATATTCCGGTAGCATCACCTTGAGCTCGTTGACCTTGCCCTTGCCGGCGCCGGAAGGTGCTGGGGTTTCCAGCATTCTTTTGGGCAGCGTGTCGTCGGCGGCGGTGAAGCCGGCCTTCATGTTGAACAGCCGCTCCATGTTCCAGATTTTTTCGCCGGTTTCCAAGAACTGCTCCGCCGTCCAGCCGCCGCCGATCGAGGCATCCAACTGCGCCACCAAGTCGGAAACGTCCCAGGCGTTGCCGGAGAATAGACAGACGCCGGTCGAGTCCCAGGCCGCGATCCGGTCCTGCGATTTTTTGACGATCTCGGCCTTGCCCTCGGTGCGGATATGCGCGAAATCGTCGACGAACGGGCTGGCCCTGAGATGGCAGGCGCCACGGTTCGACGTCGCGTAGCCGAGTCCCATGCCCTGCATGGCGCGGACGTCATAGCCCGGAAATTCCTGACCCTTGACGCACATGGCGAATTCCGGATGGCCGTATTTCTCGGTCAGGCGTTTGGCGCCAAGGCCGATCTCCTTACCGAAGCCTTGCGCGGTGCCGGTCGCCTCGGCGGCCCAGCATAGCGCTTCCGCCGAACCGAATTTCAATTCGATGCCGCCGGTTTCCTTGAGCGTGATGGCGCCAACATCGAACAGCTCCATCGCGGCGGCGACACTGGCGCCGAACGAAATTGGGTCCATGCCGTGCTCGTTGCAGAGCGCGCTGGCGTAGGTGGCGGCATCGAGATCGTCGACGCCGCACATCGGCGCCAATGCATAGATGCTCTCGTATTCAAGGCCACCCAGCGATGTCTTGTACTGGGGCTTGTCCTTGATCGAGAAGTGTTCGGGATCGATGGTGGCGATGCGGCCGCAGCCGATTGAGCAGGCGAAGCAGGCCTTGTTGGTCTGGCTCGACGCGCGGCCGTCGGACCGTCTTGGTTTTTGCGCGGCGGCGACGTTGACCTTGCCGGCGCCGTCGAACTGCACGGCGCGGCAATTGTTCGTCGGCAACGAACCATAGGCGTGCGTCACGTCGAGCATCGAGTGCGTGCCGCGCTTTGACAACCGCTCGCGCGCCGCGTGCGGATTGAGCTTGTCCATGGCGGCGCGGGTGGCCTTCAAGAACGCCTTGCCGTCGGCGACTTTGGTGCCGATGTTGCCGAACGTTGCGATCGCCTTGACGTTTTTCGAGCCCATCACGGCGCCGACGCCGGAGCGGCCGGCGGCGCGGTCGCGGTCGTTAACGATGCAGGCGAAACGGGCCATGGTCTCGCCAGCGACACCGATGGCGGCGACCCTCAGTTCCGGATTCTGATGCTTGGCCCGGATCATGTCCTCGGTTTCCCAGACCGTCTTGCCCCAGATGAAGCCGTCAGCAGGCAGAATGCGCACGTCTTCGTTCTCGACCACGATGTAGACCGGTTTCGGTGACTTGCCCTCAAGGATCAGCATGTCCCAACCGGCGAGCTTCAAATACGCACCGAATTGGCCGCCGGAATTCGAACACGCGATGGCGTTGGTCAACGGCCCCTTGGTGATCACCGAATATCGTCCGCCGGTCGAGGCGCCGGTCGCCGTCAAAGGACCGGTCGCGAAGATTAGCTTGTTTGCCGGCGACAACGGATCGCAGGCCGGGTCGATTTCGCTCATCAGGTACTTGGTGCCGAGGCCGCGCTGGCCGATATAGGTCCGGGCCCACGCCATGTTGAGGGGCTCCGATTTAACGGTGCCCTTGCCGAGATCGATGCGGATGATTTTGCCCTGCCAAGACATATGCGGTCTCCGGTGAAATGAACGCGTTAACAGATTGCCAGCCTGCGGCCAGCGTTGCGCCTACGCTACGACATTCGGCCTTCTGATGAAAGGCGGGTGGTAGCGGTTTTAGCGGATAGTCGGCAGGTCGGTCGGCGGTTCCTGGGCGATGCGGCGGCGCTGCAAAATCATCAGGTCCATGGTCGTCAAATGCTTGAAGATCGGCCGCGATCCGTCGGCGTAGATCCGCACCATGCCGTGCGAGAAATCGGCGAAAGAGCGCCGGAGATCGTCATAATTGCGGACTTCCAGGATCGTCTTTTGCCGCCGGGACGCGTCGATGCTGATCCAGCGGAAGGTAGTGTTCGGAAGCTTCGGCGCCTCCAGCATGTGGATCCAGTTGACCTCGCGTTCCATCGGTGGGCCGAACCGGTACTGCAAGTGTTTGACGACACCCGGGAAGTCGACGGCATTGAATACGGTATAGGCTCTGGACGCGGCGCCGTTTTCATAGCGGACGATGCCCTCGCCGGGCTTGGTGAAGGCGGTATCGGCTTCGAAGAACGTTTTCGCTTCAGCCGGCCACTCGAATTTGACCAGACAGAATACCGAGCCGTTGACCGGTTGCGAGATGCAATCATTGGCGCCGAAGGCGGCGCGGTTATAGGGCTCGCCGATGCGGACGCCGTGGCCGAGGAACAGATCGACTTCCTTGAGCGGCGGCTCGCCGGTTAGGACGATCTCGCGGCCAAATGACGCCCGGTCCGGCGAAGTATAGCCGAGGTCGATCTTTTCGTCCGGCACCATCCGGTCGGGAATTTTGTTGGACAGCTTTTCCGCATCGTCGGCACTGCGTTCGGAGATGGCCTCCGGGTGATCTAGCGTTGACGCATCGTCGGACGCCAAGGCTGGCCGGCCGAGTGAGGCGTAGTTGCGGACCAGCGGGTTGGGAATTTCCCGGACTCGCAGCGGTGGCAAGGCGGCCGGTTGATTGGGATCGAGCTTAAACGACGAGGGCGATGCCGGCGGCGCTGACAAATCGACGACGGTCATGGCCGATCCGCCATAGAGCCGAACCTCGGGGTCGAACGGCTTACTGGCGCCGGGCGAGACCCACGGGCCGGCCTCGGCCACGAATACGCTTTTTTCCGGCACGGATTTCGTTGCCGCGACAGGAGTGTCGCTATTCTTCGCCGCTGCGGGTGCTCCGGGCGCCTCTTCGTACTTGCCGAGTGGCGCGATCAGGCCGACGACATCCTCGACCAGCCAACTCAGAATGTTGCCCTGCCGCTCGATCCAATCGGTGAGCCGGCGGGGGGCATTGGTTTCGGCGGTCGGTTTTGTATCGGGGGCAGCGCTGTGTGTCGCCGCCAGCTCAGGCGCCGGAACGGCGGCCGGCGGAGGCGGCGCGGTCTCGGCTTCGAGCGTCAGCCCGGACGGTGTCGCCGGGGCCGCTTCCTGGCTTAGCGCATCTGAAATTGCCGAAAGGAGCCGGGTCAGGGGATCGGCCGGCAAAGCCGTGTTGATCGGTGCGGCGACTTCCGCCGCTGCCATCTCAGGCGTGCTCTTCGCCATCGCCTCGGGGACCGTTTCCGGTGCCGGCTGGACGGGCTCGGATGCCTGGAAAGTCGCCGGGACCACGGCTGCAACTTCAGTCGGGCTCGGTCCGCCGGGATCAAGTTCGAGTGTCGGCGTCAGTATCTCCGCCAAATTGCGGAACAGCCAAGCAACCGGGTTCTTGATTTGCGCCGCATCAGGAGCCGTCTTGGCGTTGGCTCCCTCGGTTGGCGCTGATTTTATCGGTTGGGCTTTTGGCTCAGTCACGGCAGCGATATTTTCTTGGGTGCCGGCAGGTTTTTAGGTGTCGGTCGTGGCCATCGCTTCGGCTTCCGCCGGATGGCGTTTCCGGGCGATGGGATCGAGCATCGGCTTGAATAATTCCGCCAGATCGCGGAACAGCCAAGAAATGGGATCCAATTTCGCGGCGGTCTTGGTGTCCGCGGCCGGGATCGGCAGCGGCGCCTTTTGATCGGCGGCGGCGGCCTCGAGAGAATTCGCTTTTAACTCGGTTTCGTTCGGCTGAGGCGAGGGGGCGACGGATTCAACAGTGGATTTATTGGCCGTTACCGTCGACGGCTGGCTGATGCGACTGGCCGCATTTTCCATCAATGCGCCGAGGTCATCGAGCAGCCAAAGGATCGGATTTTTAGGCGGTGACGGCGGCAGGCCGTCGGCATGCACCGGTATCGTCAAAATCGCCAGGGACATAATGAGGGCTACTGGCAAGTGGCGCATCGTGGTCAATGCCCCCTGCCCGCGGTCGCCGGAGATT
>JAQBZY010000136.1 GCA_027620395.1 Pseudomonadota bacterium | reverse complement strand
ACCCGGCGATGACAACCGCTGGAGACAGGCGTTAGACCGCCTCATACACCACGTGGAGGGACACAAGCCACGTATATGTGCGATGGTCGAAAATCATATTACCACTCCCTTGAAAAAGCCTTGGCATGCATGCGCTTGCCCCGCACGTTGGACCGGCGCAAGGGTAAACGAGAAAATTCTCGTGCAAAACCGTCTATTTCACGAAGATCAGATCACAAAGAAAGATTAGAGTAAGCAGTAGGCCAGGGCTAAATGACGACATGAACGACAAGACGAGGATATCCATGGCGAGTGTTACTGATCCGAGCGTTATCGTCGGCCGGCTGATTAGCGAAACCGGCGAACGGACCGGAGCATTGGAGCGCGCTGCGGCGGAGATGCGGCGCGCCGAAGTCAACGGCGACGACGATGCTTCGAGCCAATGGCGCCGCGTATGGCAGATACTGATGGATCCCCACACGAATCCCACCCGTCTGGCGTTTCTGGCCGACGTTGTTGATGGACTTTCGGCAACCCCAAAAACCTTGCCCCCGAAATGGTTTTACGACGCCGAGGGGGCGTTGCTGTTCGAAGACATCTGCGAAACGCCGGAGTATTACCCGACCCGCACCGAGACGGCGATCCTCACCGATGCTGCGCCCGATATCGCCCGCTACCTTGGCGACGGCGTCAGTTTGGTGGAATTCGGATCCGGATCCATGACCAAGGTGCGGCTCGTTCTGGATAGACTTCGGATGCCGAAGGCGTTCGTTGCCATCGATATGTCGGCGGCGCAACTGGGCGACGCGGCGCTTGCGCTCGAAGCCGATTATCCGGGCCTCAGCGTTCATGCCGTTGCCGAAGACTTCACGACGCAGGTCCAATTGCCGGAATCGCTCGATGTTGCCAACGAGCGGCGGTGCGCGTTCTTTCCAGGCTCCACAATTGGCAATTTCGACCCGCCAGCGGCGCGCCGATTGCTATCGTCGATGCGTGACATCGTGGGCCCGGACGGCGCGCTTTTGATTGGTTTCGATCTGCAAAAAGAGCCGGCCCGGTTAGAGGCGGCCTATAACGACGCGGCCGGTCTGACGGCGCAATTCAATAAGAACATCCTGGCACGGATCAATCGCGAGCTCGACGGTGATGTTAATCTGGACCGGTTCGAGCATTGGGCACCCTATAATGCAGAACAAAGCCGGATCGAAATGCATTTGCGAAGCGTCAGCGCGCAAACACTCAGGGTTGCCGGCTACACATTCACCTTACGGGAAGGGGAAACGATCCATACCGAAAATTCCTATAAGTACAGTGTGTCGGGCTTCCGTTTGTTGGCCGGTAGCGGCGGCTTCGTTCCCATCGAAACTTGGACGGACACGGACGAACTTTTCGCCGTCATGTTGCTGCGGGCAGCTTAGTGCCCCACAGGCTTGTAAAAATCCGGCCTCTGGAAGGGCGTATCCCCGCGATTTCGCGGGCTTACGGCGATAACCGTTTCGTGATGTGACATTTGCTCATCGAGGTGGCTGAAAGGCGAGCTTAAGACACCTACATACAACATGGCCGCCTTGGATGCTTTCCGTCATCATGCGAAGAGCGCTAACGATCAACGACATTGATGTTCATCACCTAATGCACAGACAAAGGTACGGCTCCAAATGAAAACAGCCGCCATATTCATCAGCGCTTTTGTGGCATTTGTTGGCCTTATCTTTATGTCCCCCCAAGCAATGTCCGCACAAACATTCGTTTTCACGGCCATACCCGACCAGGACGAGAGCAAACTGCGCGAGCGGTTCGACAAAGTCGCCACCCACCTATCTCGCCAAGGAGCTCGGCGTTGAGGCAAAATATATTCCCGTTAAATCCTATGCCGCCGCCGGCACCGCATTTCGCAACAATCAGGTGCAACTGTCCTGGTTCGGCGGTCTGTCGGGTGTCCGCGCCCGTGCGTTAGTCCCTGGTTCCAAGGCAATTGCCCAGGGTTTCGAGGATCAGGCCTTTGAGACGTATTTTATCGCCCATCAAAGCACCGGCTTGAAGCCGGCAAACAAGCTTCCCGCCGATATCAAGGGCAAGACCTTTACATTCGGCTCCAAAGGGTCGACCTCGGGGCGTCTGATGCCGGAATATTACATCCGTAAGGAATTCAACGCCGCACCCGAGGAGGTGTTCTCGAAGGTTGGCTTTAGCGGCAACCACTCCAAGACCATCGCGCTCGTGCAGTCCGGCAGTTATATGGTCGGTGCCGTAAACTTCCAGGTCTGGCTGGATGAGATCAAGGAAGGAAAGATAGACGTCAAAAAGGTTTCTGTGATCTGGAAAACACCGACATATCCCGATTACCAGTGGACGATCCGTGGCGATGCCGACAAGATTTTCGGCGATGGCTTTACGGCACGAGTGACGAAAGCGCTATTGTCCATGACCGATCCCGCTCTGTTGGCGTCGTTCCCAAGAAAAAGCTTTGTACCGGCGTCCAATGCCGATTATCAGCCGATTTTGGATGTCGCCAAACAGATCAAGCTGATTGACTGATCTTGTTGTTCCAACTGAGCGATGAGGATTTCGGATACCGTGGCGATATTGTTCTCCGTGGTGTTTCGTTAGCTGTCCACGAGGGCGAACGGGTAGCTCTGATCGGCGAAAGTGGCGCTGGAAAATCGACGCTGATCTCGATCTTGCAGCACCGCTATGCCGCTGTTACGGCGTTCGTGCCGCAAGACCTCGGCCTCGTCGGGAATCTGAGCGTATTTCACAATATCTACATGGGCACGCTCAGCCGGCATTCGATTGCCCATAATCTGCTGAATCTGGTCTGGCCGCGCCCGGCCGACATCGCCAGAGTCCGTCCGATCGCCGAGCAGCTCGGCCTTGGCGACAAGTTATTCAGCAAGGCCGGTGAACTATCCGGTGGGCAGCAGCAACGCACCGCAATCTGCCGCGCCTTGTTGCAGGGCGGCACGTCGTTGCTGGGCGACGAGCCAGTTTCCGCAAACGATCAGCATCAATCCCGAGTCATCATGGATGCGATCACGTCATCATTCGGCACCGTCGTATTGGCGATGCATGACGTCGATCTCGCGCTTGAGTATTCGACGCGGATCGTCGGCATCAAGGATCAATGCATCGCCATCGATGTCGCCGCCGATCAGGTGAGCCGCGCCGATCTCGATTTCTTGTATCTGACGTAGGGTGGCCGTCTTGCGGAGATATAAGGCGCCGTTGCCAGGCCATGGAGCCGGCGAACCATGCTAAGGGTCAGCGGCCTGTTCGTGCTGGTCGCGCTGGCGAGCTTGATGATCGCCGACGTGTCGGTCACGACGCTTGATCCGTGGACCGAATTGCAGCGCATGGCGCTTGGCGCCATCACGCCGGACTTCACCGCCGTCGGCGATATCGGCTGGGTTCTAGCGAGAACGGTGGCGTTCGCGTTTTGCGGGGTCGCCTTGGGGGCCGTCGGCGGCTTTATCCTGTCTCAGCTTTTTCATATCGGGCCGGTGCGCTGGATCTGCGCTTTCATCCGCGCCATTCACGAGCTGTTCTGGGCGTTGATTTTCCTGCAAATGTTCGGCCTCACGCCGCTGACCGGGGTTCTTGCCATCGCCATCCCCTATGCCGGTATCTGCGCGAAAGTGTACGCCGAAACCCTGGAAGAAGCGGACCTTCGTGCCGCCAAGGTCTTGGCGCCCGGGACCGATATGATATCGGGATTCGTATATGCCAGGCTGCCGACGGTGTGGGTGCACATCAAAAGTTACACCAGCTACCGGTTCGAATGCGGGCTGCGGTCCAGCGCGGTGCTCGGCTTCGTCGGCCTACCGACCTTGGGGTTCCAACTTGAGACAGCATTCAGCGAAGGAAATTACTCGGAGGCGGCGGCGTTGATGATCCTGTTTTACATCTTGATCGCCAGCCTACGCTATTGGATGCGGGCCCGTCTCGTCGGTTTGTATGCCCTGGCGACACCGTTTCTGCTCGGCAGCGGTTTCTCCATTCAGATCTCCAATATCGTTCGATTTTTTGGCGTCGATATCGTGCCGGCGCCGCTACGTGATCACGATATCTTTACGCTGGCGGCGTGGTCCAATCTCGCCGACTGGATCTGGATGATGCTCAGCGACATGGCGCTACCGGGTGTCATCGCGACCGTCGTGTTAACGCAGATCGCGCTGGTCGGAACCGGCGTATTGGCGTTGCTGATGTACCCGATGATCTCGGAGAAATTCTTCGGACCTGTAGGAAGGTCCATCGGGCACGGAATTCTGATCATCGTTCGCTCAACGCCTGAATTCATTCTCGCCTATGTGCTGTTGCACTTGTGGGGGCCATCAATGCTGCCGGCCATCGTTGCGTTGTCCTTGCACAATGGCGCGATCATCGGGCATCTGATCGGGCGCTTTAGCAACGAGATCGCCTTGCGGCCCGATCATCCGACCGGCATCAATCTGTATGCGTACGAGATATTGCCGCGCGTCTATGGCCAATTTTTGGCATTCCTGTTCTATCGCTGGGAAGTCATCATGCGCGAGACCGCAATTCTGGGTATTCTCGGCATTGCAACGCTGGGCTTCTTCATCGACAGTGCGTTGTCTGAAATTCGCCTGGATCGGGCCATGTTCTTGATCGCCGTGACGGCTACCTTGAACATCGGGATCGATATTCTGTCACGTCGAATCCGCGCGGGCCTGCACCTCAGCGACACCGCCCGGCAACTGAACAATTGATCGTGGAACGGACGCCTTGAATTCGAATCAAGATATCATCCTCAAAGATCTCGTCTTCATCGGCGGCGGGCACAGTCATGTCGCGGTGTTGAAAAACTTCGGCATGAACCCGCTTGCCGGGGTTCGGCTAAGCCTGATCGCGCGCGACGTGCATACTCCGTATTCAGGAATGTTGCCGGGCTACGTCGCCGGCCATTATGATTTTGACGAAGCGCATGTGGACCTGCGCCCGCTCTGCCAGTTCGCCAAAGCGCGGTTGTTCCACGATGAGGCGATCAAGATCGATACCATTAACAAGACCGTGATCTGCGCCAACCGACCGCCGGTACCCTACGACGTTTTGTCGATCAATATCGGCTCTCGCCCACAGCTAAAGCGTGTTGCAGGCGCCGGTCGGTTCGCCACGCCGGTGAAGCCGATCAATCGATTTGTCGACAAATGGCATCGATTGACGGCCCGGGTGATGGCGCAACCGGGCGAACATCGTATCGGTGTCGTTGGTGCCGGCGCGGCCGGCGTCGAGATGTTGTTGGCAATCCAATACCGCTTACAGAAATTGCTGTCGGATGTCGGACGTGGTGATGAAAAGATCGACTGTCATCTGATCAGCCGGTCGCCCAAGATACTGCCGGCATTCCCGCCAGATGTGGCAGCTCGTTTTGAGCGCGTCCTCAAAGCACGCGGCGTGCATGTGCACGGCGGCGTCGAAGCAACTCGTATCGACAAGAACTTGTTGACCCTTTCCGATGGACAAACGCTGGCGCTGGACGAAATACTGCTGGTGA
>JAQBZY010000135.1 GCA_027620395.1 Pseudomonadota bacterium | reverse complement strand
AGCCATGGAAAATCATGTCTATCGGTATGCGGGAGTGGGCCATGGGTTTTGATTAATGCAAGTTGGTATAACCTGCCGCCCGATGCGGGTGAGAGGAACAAAGCCACGGCTAGGCGCCGCCGCCATTCCTGTCGCCCGATACGGGGGAGAGGAATAAAACCACGGCACGCCGCCAATGTTATCCCTCTCCCCCATGACATGGGGGAGAGGTTAGGTGAGGGAGCGCAACTTTGCCCCCGGCTTGCCTCTCCTAGCGCCGCCACCCTAAGCTCGGCGCGAACTTCGTCCCACGCTTTCGGAAAGACTTCGTCCCATGCCGCGTCACGAAAAAGTTTTGGTCACCGGCGGCTCGGGCCGGGTTGGCGCCGCCGTCGTCGATGAGTTGATGGCCGACTACGACGTGACGGTGCTGGATCGCAACAAGCCAAGCCAGGACGTTCGCTTTATTGCCGCCGACATCGAGGACCGCGCATCCCTCGAAGGGGCGTTTGACGGCATCGACGCCGTCGTGCAATTGGCGGCCCTCGACATGGGCGTCCAGGCGCCGGAGGCGGATTTCTTTCGCGTCAACGTGCAGGGGCTGTGGAATGTTCTGGAGTTCGCCGAGACCGCCAAGGTGAAACGAACCGTCGTCTGTTCCAGCCTGGCGGCAGTCAACATCAGCCGTGCGAACCCGCCCAGATATCTTCCCGTCGACATACATCATCCGGCGGCGCCGGTGCATGCCTACGGTATCAGCAAGCTGGCTGGCGAAGTGGTGGCAAAGGCGTTTTCCGAACGCTCGCCGATGCAGGTGTTCTGCCTTCGCCCGATGCTGGTCATGCGCGACGCCGCGATCTACGGCATCGCTAGGCAAGCGGCCCTCGAAGACGGCACGCCACCGCCACCGGCCGCGGCCGATCCCGAATGGGCGCCGAGCAAACCCCGGCCGGGGTCGCGGCATTTCGTCTCG
Source organism: Pseudomonadota bacterium (assembly GCA_027620395.1). Lineage (GTDB taxonomy): Bacteria > Pseudomonadota > Alphaproteobacteria > Rhodospirillales > Casp-alpha2 > JAQBZY01. The sequence goes on along the minus strand of JAQBZY010000135.1, from coordinate 4,586 downwards.
ACGCGCGATGTGGCGCGTGCGTTCCGATCCGCGCTCGAGGCCGACGTGCCCGGGTTCGACATCTTCTACGTGGCGGCGGCCGATACCCATAGCGCGCTCCCGACGATGAAGGTCTGCCGGCGCCAATTCGGCGTCACACCTGAAATCCGCGACCGGGCGCTTTACGACGCCGATCCCCGGGCATCCATTTACGACATCTCGCGGACCCAAGAGATTTTGGGGTGGCAGCCCGAGGAGCGCTGGCCGGACCTACTGGCCAGGGTCATCGCCGGCAAGTCGGGCGCTTGAACCAGGCCCGCATCCGCCTTGCCAGTATCGATCCGCACGGCATAGGCTAAAGCCGTCTGGCGTCAACCAAAGTCAGCACCGGCCTACCCACGCCGGCGATCCGAGGAGCCATCCCGCCATGCCGAGCGGGTCGAAGCGCCGCAAATCCGACCGTCAGATCGATTTCCAGACCGTGCTTGATGGCATCGCCAAGGCGGTGAAGGGCGATTTGAAAAAGGGCCGGGTCGCGACCTACATTCCGGCCCTGGCCAGAGTACCGAAAAGCAAATTTGCGATGGCGGTACTTTGCAACGATGGCCGCCAGGCGGCTTGTGGCGATGCCGATGAGGCGTTCTCGATCCAGAGTGTCTCGAAGGTCTTTACCCTGACCATGGCGCTCCGCGCCGAGGGGACTTCGCTGTGGCGCCGGGTCGGCCGCGAGCCATCCGGCAACCGCTTCAATTCCTTGATCCAGCTCGAATATGAACTGGGCATCCCGAGAAATCCGCTGATCAATGCCGGCGCGCATGTGGTGACCGACAGCGTCGTCAACCGCGACCCGAACGGCAAACAGGCGATCCTGGATCATGTCCGCCGCCTCGCCGGCAACAAGAAGATCAAATTCGACGAGGAGGTGGCGCGGTCCGAGCGCGCCGCCGGGCATTGGAATGCCGCCATCGCCAATTTTTTGAAGGCGCACGGCAACCTCAAATCCGATGTCGATCGGGTGCTGGATGCTTATTTTCACCAGTGCTCGATCGCCATGTCGTGCCGCGATCTGGTGCGGGCGGGCTCGTTCCTGGCCAACCGCGGCGTCGACCAGCGTACCGGCGAGCGGATCACCACCGTGCGGGAATCGAAGCGGATCAACGCCGTGATGATGACCTGCGGTCTTTACGATGCGGTTGGCAGCTTCGCCTACCGGGTCGGCATTCCGGCCAAAAGCGGCGTCGGCGGCGGCATCTTGGGTATCATCCCGGGGTTCCTGGCGGTCGCCGTGTGGTCGCCGGGATTGGACGCGACCGGCAATTCGCTGGCTGGCGTCAAGGCACTCGAACTTTTCACCACCAGAATTCATAAGTCGGTGTTCTGATCCGACCCGGCAATTTTCGTGCCCGAGGTCCAGCGCTATAGTGGCTGAAGGTGAATTCGCATGACCAGGACAGAGCGGCATGACCGATCCGATATTTAAACCCGGGCGCGTCGCCGTCGTTACTGGTGCCGGCAGCGGCATCGGTCGCGCCGCGTGCCGCGGTCTTGCCGCCTTAGGCATGAAGATTGGCATGCTCGATGCCGATGCGGCATTGCTTGGTGCCGCCAAGGCGGAAGTGGTGACGGCGGCCCGGGACGCCGCCAATGTGGTGGCCCTGACCGTCGACATCGCCGCCGCCGATGCCTTGGCTGGGGCGAAGGCGGAGCTTGCCGCCAGCTTTGGCGACGATGTGGCATTTTTGTTCAACAGCGCCGTCATCCGCGACAAGGCCGGTACTTGCGATGGGTTGGCGGCCTGGCGGCGCGTTCTCGATGTCAATTTTTTTTGCCGTCATCGCCGCCGTCGAGGCCTTCGCGCCAGTCATGATCGCATCCGGGCGGTCCGGAATGATCGTCAACGCTGGCTCCAAGCAAGGCATCACCAGCCCGCCTGGCAACTCGCCCTACAATGTGTCGAAATCGGCGCTCAAGACCTACACCGAATTGCTGCAACACGATCTCAGGAATATCGCTGGTTGTCAGGTTTCGGCGCATCTGCTGATCCCAGGCATGACCACCACGGGGGCCCGCCCGCACCGCCCCGGCGCGTGGTGGCCGGACCAAGTGGTGGGCTACATGCTGCCGGCGCTCGAGCGGGGCGATTTTTATATTCTTTGTCCAGATGGCGAAGTGACGGCGGAGATGGATAGAAAACGCATCCTTTGGGCCGCCGGCGACATTGTCGACAACCGGCCGGCGTTGTCGCGTTGGCATCCGGACTGGAAGGATGCTTTCGAGAAAGCGCCGGACTGAATGGCTGCTGCGTTTGACCGGCAGCGTCTTGACTTTGTCCAGGCCGCGCGCGAAGGGAAGCGGATGCTTAAGGATCATCGACATGGCTGACCGTCCGGAGCCAGAGTTCGCCATCGAGGTCGAGGGGCTTTCCAAGATCTACGCCCGCTCCAAGCGGAACGCGCCCAAGAAGGCCCTCGACGACGTGACGCTCAAGATCAGGCGAGGCTCGTTTTTCGGCCTGTTGGGCCCAAACGGTGCCGGCAAATCGACGCTGATCAACATCTTGGCCGGTCTGGTCAACAAGACCGCCGGATCGGTGCGCGTCTGGGGCCACGACATCATTGACGACATGCGCGCGGCCCGGCGCGCGATCGGCGTGGTGCCGCAGGAACTCAACATCGATCCGTTCTTCACGCCACGCGAATTGCTCGATTTGCAGGCCGGGCTCTATGGCTTGCCAAAAGTCGAGCGGCGGACCGACGAGGTGCTGTCGGCCGTCGGCTTGGCCGACAAGGCCGATGCCTACACGCGCTCGCTCTCGGGCGGCATGCGGCGCCGGCTTCTGGTCGGCAAGGCGATGGTGCACCGGCCGCCGGTATTGGTGCTGGACGAACCGTCCGCCGGCGTCGATGTCGATCTCAGGCGCCAGCTTTGGACCCATGTCCGCGAGATGAACCGGCAAGGCACGACGGTGCTGCTGACGACGCACTATCTGGAGGAAGCGGAAGCCATGTGCGACCAGATCGCGATCATCAACCATGGCCGGATCATCGCCTGTGAGCCGACCGAGACGATGCTGCGGCGAATCGACGCCAAGCAACTTCGGGTCACGCTCGAAAATGCCATCGAAAAGGTGCCTGTGGCGCTCGGCGCGTATTCGCCGGCGCTCGACCGCGGCGGGTATCGCCTGACGCTCGGCTTCGCGCCGTCGAAGACGCCGGCCCTCCAGGTGCTGGCGGAAGTCGAGGCGGCCGGGCTCACCGTCGCCGATTTCTCGACCACCGACACCGATCTCGAGGATATCTTCATCCGCCTGACGCAAGCCTCCGATGCCGCCGCAGACGATGCGGCGTGACGGCGCCGTCCGGTCGGTCGTCCTCGCCACCGCGGTGTCACTCGGGCTGGCCGCCTGCGCACCGCTGCCAATTGCGACCGGTGACCCGGGTCGTCCGGCAGCCCTAACCGGCGTCATCTTCGAGACCCCGGACGGGTTCAGTCTGCCGTATCGACATTGGCCGACAGCAGAGCCCGGGGCCGAGCGGGCCATTGTCGTCGCCTTGCATGGATTTAACGACTACAGCCAATTCTTCGATGCGCCGGCCAAGTATTTCGCCAAGCGGGGGATTTCATCCTACGCCTACGATCAGCGCGGCTTCGGTGCGGCGACGCTGCGCGGCCGCTGGTTCGAAACCCGGAAGTATGCCGAGGACGCGGGCGATTTCATTCGTTTGATCGCCAGGCGTCATCCCGGCAAGCCGGTTTATCTTTTAGGCGACAGCATGGGCGGCGCCGTCGCCATGCTGACGCTATCCAGTCCCGACGCGCCCATCGTTGCCGGCGCCATCCTGGCGGCGCCGGCGGTGTGGGGCCGTGCCGCGATGCCTTGGTACCAGCGTTGGTCGCTGTGGATCGCGGCGCATACCATTCCCTCGGTGCCGCTGACATCCAGGGGCCTGGATATCACGCCGTCCGACAACATCGAGATGCTCCGGGCGCTAGGCCGTGATCCGTTGATCATCAAGGGGGCCCGAGTCGACACTATTTATGGTCTGGTCGATCTGATGGACCAGGCGTTAGCGGCCTCGACGGCATTCAACCGCTCAGCGCTGATCCTTTACGGCGGTCGAGACGATATCGTGCCCAAGGAACCGATCCGGCAGATGCTGCGGGCATTGCCGCCGGCAAGCGCCGAACATCGGCGGGTGGCGGTCTACAAGGACAGCTATCACATGCTGCTCCGCGATCTCGCCGCCGAAAGCATTTGGAACGATATCGCCGAATGGATTGCGGCACCGTCGCGGCCGCTGCCGTCGGGGGCCGAGAAGGCGACGTCGACGTTCCTCGACAACCACGCCCCCTAGCGGTGGCCCAACCTCCCACCGGCATTGACATTCAGCGCCGATCTCGCACCATTTACGGATGCGCCGTTCGTTGCCACTGATCGCCGCCGTCTTCGTGCTCGCCATTATCATAGGCTTGGTCGCGAGCCGGCCGGACTTGGCCTCCGGTCAGCGGTCGGCCGAGACGCTCGCCGCCGGCAAGAATTTTTACGCGGCGCATTGCGCGTCTTGCCACTGGGCGAGCCTGGAAGGACAAGCGAATTGGCGCCGGGC
>JAQBZY010000134.1 GCA_027620395.1 Pseudomonadota bacterium | reverse complement strand
CGAATGCCCATGGTGGTCATCCGCTGCCAGTCGATTCCGTCGATCGATTCCAAAAATCCATGCACGAAATGCTTCCGGAACTGCTCGCCGTCGCTGACGATGTCGATGCCGGCGTCTTCTTGAATTTTGATCCAATTGAGGGCCGCGTCCTGCTGCCCTTCGATCAGACCGGCGCCTTCGAGGCGCCAAGGCGCCCATAGCTTTTCCGGCTCCGCCAACCAGGCCGGTTTCGGCAGGCTACCGGCTATCGTGGTCTTGAGCATTGTTTCCTCCCCGAATTTGGCTTCCGTCTTTTCGGTATCCTAGCGTGGATCTGGCCGGAAGGCAGTAAATACCGGCACCGCTCAGACGGGACGGCGTTCGGACACGATGTTCAGGAAGTTTCCGGCAAAGATCACAGCGGCGCCGAGCACCACCCAGAGATCGACCGGATCGTTGTAAAGCATCAGCCCGACCACCACCGCCAACGGCAGACGCAGGAAATCCATCGGCGCGACCACGACGGCATCGGCCAGCGCAAACGCGCGCGCCATCGAATAATGCGCGCTGAGTGCGCCAACGCCGACGACGACCAGCCACGGCCACATTGCCGGCGACGGCGTGGTCCACTGGAACAGCGACGGCACCAGCCCCATCGGAAGTTGCAGCAACGTCATGTAAAAGATCATCGCCAACGCCGAATCGGTCCGGGTCAGCCGCTTGGTCATCAGGATCGAACCGGCGAACCCAAAAGCCGCGATCAGGACTGCAAAGGTCGGAACATCGACCGGCACCAACCCCGGCCGAAGCACGATTAGTATGCCGACGAACCCGATCGCGACGGCGGTGGCCCGGATCCGCGTCAACGACTCGCCCAACACCATCGGCGCCAGCAAGGCGGTCCAAATCGGCACCGTGAATTCGATCGCGAAGACCTGCGCGAGCGGCAGATAGGCGATGCCGTAAAACCAACCGAATTGCCCAATGTAGTGCGAGATATTGCGGCCGATGTGCAGCTTCAATTTTTTGGTGCGAATGGCGGCCCAGCCGATCCGTTGCAAAACGACGGCAAGAACCACCAGACCAATGGTGCTTCGAAAAAACAGTATTTGGAACGTCGTCAACTCGTTCGACAGTTCCCGGCCGGCCACGGCCATGATCATGAGAGATGAGAGCGCCACCCCCATCCAAAGACTGGCCAGAAAAAAAGGAGTCACGGGCGCAACCTCGCGGATATTGACTGCCGGCACATCGATAGGATTTCCGACGCCGATCCGTTCACGTCGCCAACGGGCCGGGGTTAATCCGGCGCGGCCACTAGAAGCTCAACGAAATGTCACGGTGATGCGACAGGCAAGACGCCACTTCCTTAACCTGCGCCTTGCCGAGCCGTTCCTGGAGGCGGAGGCCGATGGTGTCGTGCAGTGCGGTGTTGTAAGTGCCGAGCGCCGGACCGATGGCCTTGGCGGCGCTTGACCGCCAGGCAGCTTCGGCGGCCACCTCTTTCATGGCCTTGGCAAGATTGGCCGCCGCATCGGCGCGGTTCGGTTCGTCGCGGAAGGCCCGGCGAGCCTTGGCAAGCGCCGATTGTATCGTTACCGCGCCGGGGATTAGGACTGCAACCGCTTCGACTTCCTTGATCGCCACCGTTGCCTTTTCCGACGTCTCCGTTGCCACCACCGGATCCAGCGCCTTGATCCTATCTTCGAGCGCCGCCAAAGCCGGGCCAGCGTTGATGATCTTGATCAGATCCGGCAATGGTTCATAGGCGTTATCTACCGTGCGGCGGTAAAGGCGCCGCGCATTCTGCTCCGCCTTTTCGAGCTCGATATATTTGGCCCGCGCCTGGGTCCAGCCGTTCGGCGTCTGTTGTTTCAGCTCCTCCAGCTTTTTGAGGAGGGCTTCCTTGTCATCTTTGAGCTGCTCGATCTTCGACTGTTTCGGCTTGTTGGCCGCGGAAAGAATTCCGATGTCTTTTTCGATCGCCGCGATTTCGCGGGTGGCGGCGCCGATTTCGACGCGGATATCGCGCATCTCCAAGTGCAACGGGCGGTATTTCACCACATAGGCGTTCAACTTGGCATCGGCCTCTTCGACGCGTTTTACCATGTCGAAGGTCCGTTTCGCGGACGTGAAGCCATCCTGCATGCTTTCCTTGTATTTGTCCGGAAGCACCGAAAGATTGATCCCGGCGGCGGCCGAGATTGCGGCCTCAAGGCCGGGCCGTTTGGTCTTATATTCCGCGAACAGATATTCCTCGAGGCAGGCCTGCAAGCGCGGGTTCTGCGGCGGCGGCGCCGTCTCCGACGACAGATAAACGCGGGCCGGCAGATAGTTCACAAGCGGCGGATAGAAGCCGACAATGGCCAGGCCAATCAACTGCAATGCAATGAACGGCACCACGCCCTTGTACATCGATATCGTCGTCACCGCCGCTGGTGCGACGCCGCGCAGATAGAACAAGGCAAATCCGAACGGCGGCGTTAGAAACGAGGTCTGCATGTTGACGCCGATCATCACGCCGAGCCAGACGGCAGTGATATTGGCCTGCGGGTCGGCCAGCAGGATCGGCGAAATGATCGGAACCACGACGACGGCAATTTCAATGAAGTCGAGGAAAAAGCCGAGGACGAAGATCACCGCCATCACGACCATGAATTTGGTGATGAACCCACCGGGCAGACCGGACAGGAAGTCGCGCACCAATTCCTCGCCGCCGAAAGCGCGGAAGGACGCCGTCAGCATCGCCGCGCCCAACAAGATGATGAACACCAGCGATGTTGTCTTGGCGGTTTCCACCATCACCCCTTCGAGTGTCTGGTCGAGCTTGTAAACCCGCCAGCCGCTCCAGGCGATGGCGATCATTAGGGACAACGTCGACACGGCGGCCAGTCCGACGCCGAGCGCGTCGGTGCCGGTCACAATCCCCTTGATGTTGACCTTGAAGTGACTGTGCACGACGAGGACAATGATGAGCGAGACAAGCGCCATGATCGCTGGGCGGTAGGCCCCGGGTTTTCCTTCCAAAAGTCGGTAACTTGCCATCACCATGGCGCCGACGGCACCGATGGCGCCAGCCTGATTGACGGTGGCGATGCCAGAAATGATCGAGCCCAGCACCGTGATGATCAAGGCCAATGGCGGCACCAGGACCATGAACACGCGGACCGCGAAGGTCCGGTCGTACTTTCCCTCATGCGGCGCGGCCGGGGCCATCTTCGGCTTAAGAAGTGCGAGGATCAGGATATAGGCGATGTAGAGGCCGACCAGCACAAGACCCGGCAGCAAGGCACCCAGGAACATGTCGCCGGCGCTGGCCGACGTCAGGTCGAACTCGCTCGGCATGCTCGACGACCCGGTGCCAATCTTGAACTCTTCCTTGCGGATCGACGCCGCTTGGTCGGTGGCGTTCGACAACTGGTCGGCGAGAATTATCAGGACAATGGACGGCGGAATGATTTGGCCGAGCGTGCCGGACGCGCTGATCGTGCCGGTGGCCAACGCATGCGAATAATTGGCCCGCAGCATCACCGGCAGCGAGATCAACCCCATGGCGACGACGGTGGCGCCGACGATGCCGGTGGTCGCCGCCAACAGCGCGCCGACCAGAACCACCGAAATGCCGACGCCGCCCGGGATCGAGCCGAACAGTTGACCCATGGTAACCAGCAGATCCTCGGCGATCTTCGAGCGCTCAAGCATGATGCCCATGAAAATGAACAAAGGAATCGCGATCAGCGTGTCACGCTCGGGTTCCCAATAGATGCCGCGGAAATTCGTGACGCCGGCGGTCAACCACTGGATCGGGTCACCGTGCGCGAAAAATGCCGCGGCGTTACCTTCGAACAGAAATCCGGTGAGCGCCGCCAGCGAGATGGTCAGGATGGCGGAGCCGGGAAGCGCGAAGGCGACCGGAAACCCGATGCCGAGCGCGGCAATCATGGTGATGATGAGGATGACGAGGAAGACGATTTCCACGGTGTTTTTTCCTTCGTCCGATCAGATGGCGGCGTGTTCGGTGTAATCCAGGTGCGCCCCGGGTTCGTGCAACAGCAGGGCCATATTGCTCAACACATAGGACATGAATTGAACCAGCATGGTGAACGCAAATACCAGCAAATAGGCCGCCAGCAGGTATTTGACGTACATGCCGTAGCCGCTTTGCGTGGTCTCGAAGGTGAGGACTGGTCCATTGATGACGCTGGCCTTGCTCCATAGGCCGAGCGTCAGGATGACGCCGCAGAGCGGCGCACCAAGAAAGAACGATCCGAATGTATTGGCCCAAGCCTTGGCGCGGTCGCTAAACCCGGCATAAAGGATATCGACGCGAACGTGCCCCTCGTGGATTAGCGTATACGGGCTGGCGAATAAAAACAGCGCGCCGTACCAGAACCGCACCAGATCGGCCATGAACGATTGCTCATAGGAAAAGATGAAGCGGGCCACGACGATTTGCAATTCGGCGACGACAATCAATAGTGCCAGCCAAGTGAATCCGAGTGTACGCTTGAAATAAGCGATGGTCATGCCGGCCAGGATCAGCGGAAAGTGAACGTAAAGACCGCGGAAGGTCGACCGCCCGAGGTCTGCCGTCAGTTTGGCACTAAAGAAATTACCAAGCACGCCTTCAACCCGCAGCGAGGAAATCGTGGCATCGACGATGCCGATCAAAAGCACTGCCCAAAAGGCGGCGCGGACGATGTAAGCGACGACCGCGCTCAGAAAATCGGCGTCGGTCTGCATGGCCCGGGACGGGGTCCGCAGCACGAAGTAGACGATACCGGCCACAACCGCGAAATAGAGTGCGAATTGCGTCGCCGCCATGCCCAACTGGCCGCCGGCAACGGCATCCTGTGACGCCAGCAGTCCGGCATGGCCGAGAAACGTCAGTGCCCCCGGCCAACCGCCCCAGTGGGTCAGAAAATTGTTGAAGATGTATGTCGCCGCGATCGCAACCACGGATAAACTAATAGCACGGACCGACGTCACCATGCTGCCATGGGAATCCGCCGCGACCTGTGGGGTTTGACCAGACTGCACTGCACCGTGAGCCATGGATTGAGTAACTCCGAAATTCACCGAGGGCAGGACGAAAAGGTGGACCATTCACGGCGACGACGCGGAGCCGCAATGGACTCCGCGTCGTTAAGCCGTCAATCAGCCATCCGGATCAGGCCTTGAGGACCCGGTTGCGCTGTTCGAGGTACGCCTGATCGGAGATCTTCATCCAACCGCCAAGCTCCTTACGGGCCGCCCGGAAGCTGTCGTCGATCTTCTTGGCCAGCGGGCTGTGCGCGCGCACGCCCTCAAACACCGCTTCCGACGCTTCGCCGAAGCTGTCGTAGACGTCGTCCGAGAACTTGCGCAGCTTGACGCCCTGTTCCGTAACCAGCTTGGTCAACGCCGAACCGCTGTTCATGTTGAACTCGGCCATCATCATGTCGTTCTCGAGGCCGGCGCAGGATTCGATGATTATCTGCTGGGTCTTGGTCAGCCCGTCCCAGAACTTCTTGTTCATGCCGAAGGCCAGCATCGAGCCCGGCTCGTGGAAACCCGGATAGT
>JAQBZY010000133.1 GCA_027620395.1 Pseudomonadota bacterium | reverse complement strand
TTGAAGACCGGTTCGGCGTTCTACGCGCCGGCGTCGTCGGCCATCGCCATGGCCGAAAGCTATCTCAAGGACAAGAAGCGCGTGCTGCCATGCGCAGCCTACCTCAAGGGTGAATACGGCGTGAAGGGCATCTATGTCGGCGTGCCGGTGGTGATCGGCGCCAAGGGCGTCGAGCGCATCGTCGAGATCAACCTCGACGCCGGGGAGCGCGCGATGTTCAAGAAATCCGTCGCGGCGGTGCAGGAACTGAACAAGGCGGTCGGCAAGATTAAGGCCGCCAACAAGAAAAAAGCCGCGAAGCAAAAGAAAGCGGCCAAGAAATAACCGCCATCAGGGACCAGGCACACCCGTACCCGATGAACCGGGGACGGCTTATCGGGGAAGCAGCATGAACATTCACGAGTACCAGGGCAAACAACTGCTCGCCAAGTACGGTGTCCCCGTGCCGCGCGGCCACGTTGCCTATACGGTCGACGAAGCGGTCAAGGCCGCCAAGGATCTGGGTGGCAGCGTGTTCGTGGTTAAATCGCAAATTCATGCCGGCGGCCGCGGCGCCGGACGCTTCAAGGATAATCCGAACGGCAAGGGTGGGGTTCGGGTCGTCAAATCGGTCGACGACGTCAAAGTAAGCGCCGCCGAAATGCTCGGCCACGTCCTCGTCACCAAGCAGACCGGCCCGAACGGTAAGGAAGTGAAGCGGATTTACGTCGAGGAAGGCTGCGACATCAAACGCGAGCTCTATCTCGGCATGCTGCTCGACCGGGAAACATCCAGGCTCACCATCATGGCGTCGACCGAAGGCGGCATGGAAATCGAGGAAGTGGCGGCGAAGACGCCGGAAAAGATCATCAAGGTCGCGGTTGATCCGGCCAGCGGCATTCAGTCCTATCACACCCGTAAGTTGGCCTTCGGTTTAGGTCTTGAGGGCGCGCAGATCAAATCGGCGTCGAAATTCATCATGGCGCTTTTCAAGGCGTTCAATGATCTCGATTGCTCGTTGGTCGAAATCAATCCGTTGGTTGTGACCGGCGCTGGCGATGTCATCGCGCTCGACGCCAAAATGAACTTCGACGACAATGCCCTCTACCGGCACCCGGACATCGCCGAGCTCAGGGACGAGGACGAAGAAGACCCGGCCGAATTGGAAGCCGGCAAGCACGAGCTCAACTACATCAAGCTCGACGGCAGCATCGGCTGCATGGTCAACGGCGCCGGTCTCGCCATGGCGACCATGGACATCATCCAGCTCAGCGGCGGCTCGCCGGCGAACTTCCTCGACGTCGGCGGTGGTGCCACCAAAGAGCGGGTGACGACGGCATTCAAGATCATTCTCTCCGATCCCAACGTCGAGGGAATTCTGGTCAACATCTTCGGCGGCATCATGCGCTGCGACGTGATTGCCGACGGCGTCGTCGCCGCGGCCAAGGAAGTCAGCCTCAACGTGCCGTTGGTGGTCCGCCTCGAGGGCACCAACGTCGAAAAGGGAAAGCAGATACTGGCCGACTCCGGCTTGCCGATCACGTCCGCCAACGATCTTGGCGACGCCGCGCGCAAGATCGTCAAAGCCGTGAAGGAGGCCCGCTGATGTCTGTTCTTATCGATAAAAACACCAAAGTCATCTGCCAGGGCTTCACCGGCGCGCAGGGAACCTTCCATTCCGAGCAGGCAATCGCGTACGGCACCAAAATGGTCGGTGGGGTAACGCCCGGCAAAGGTGGCGGCAAACACCTTGATCTTCCGATTTTCAATACCGTCGCGGAAGCCGTCGCCAAGACCGGCGCCAATGCTTCCGTGATCTATGTGCCGCCGCCGTTCGCCGCCGACGCCATCCTGGAAGCGATCGACGCCATGTTGCCGTTGGTGGTCTGCATCACGGAAGGCATTCCGGTCCTCGACATGGTGCGGGTCAAACGCGCGCTCTGCGGCACCAAGACGCGGCTGATCGGGCCCAATTGTCCGGGCGTCATCACCCCCGGCGAGTGCAAGATCGGCATCATGCCGGGGCACATCCACCGCCCAGGCAGCGTCGGCATCGTGTCGCGCTCCGGCACGCTGACCTACGAAGCGGTGGCGCAGACGACGGCGGCCGGTCTCGGCCAGACCACCTGCATCGGGATTGGCGGCGACCCAGTCAACGGCACCAACTTCGTCGATTGTCTGGAAATGTTTCTGGCCGATCCGAAGACGGAAAGCATCGTCATGATCGGCGAAATCGGCGGCTCCGCCGAAGAAGACGGGGCGCAATTGTTGAAGGACTCGAAGACCAAGAAGCAGGTCGTCGGTTTCATCGCCGGCCTCACCGCGCCTCCGGGCCGCCGCATGGGTCATGCCGGGGCCATCATTTCGGGCGGCAAGGGCGGCGCCGGGGACAAGATCGAGGCCATGAAGTCAGCCGGCATCCACGTCACGGACAGCCCCGCCGGCATCGGCGAAACCATGGTCAAGGCACTCAAGAAGTGACCACCTAAACCAAGTTGAAGGAGGCGCCCTCGGGCGTTGAGCTCATGACGGCAATGGATCCGACGCAATTTCTGTATACCGGCAATCAAATTTACGTTGCCGAACTCTACGAGCGTTATCTGGACGATCCGGGTTCGGTCGATCTCCGGTGGCAGGATTTCTTCGCTGACCTCTCGGACGAGGCGGGCTCGTTCGTGGCCGAGCAGCGGGGCGCCTCCTGGGCGCCTTCGACGGCCGGCGTGCTCGATCACGGCGAATTGGCGCCGCTATCCGAACAGATGGCGCAGGACTCGCAGCCGGCTCGCGGCACCGACGCCGCCAACGCCGGCGGCCGCTACGGCGCCGTGCAAGTTCGCGAAGCCACGCTCGACAGTATCCGCGCCCTAATGCTAATCCGCGCCTATCGGGTCAGAGGCCATTTGCAGGCCAATCTCGATCCGCTCGGCCTTGAAGCGCCGAACGAGCATCCGGAGCTCGATCCGGCATCGTATGGATTCAAGGAGAAGGATTTCGATCGGCCGATCTTTATAAACTATGTGCTTGGCCTCGAATCGGCGACGCTCAGGGAAATCATCAGAGTTCTGCATCAGACGTATTGCGGCTCGATCGGGGTCGAATTCATGCACATCCAGGATCCGGACGAGAAAACCTGGATTCAGGAACGCATCGAGCGGATCCAAAATCAGCCGGAATTCACCGTCAACGGCAAGAAGGCGATCCTCAATCGGCTGATCGAAACCGAAGGCTTCGAGAAGTTCCTGGACAAAAAATTCACCGGCACCAAGCGTTTCGGCCTCGACGGCGGTGAAAGCCTGGTTCCGGCGATGGAGCAAATCTTCAAGCGTGGCTCGCAAATGGGGATGGAGGAAATCATTCTCGGCATGGCGCACCGCGGCCGCCTGAACGTGCTGGCCAACGTCATGGGCAAGCCGTTCCAGGCGATTTTCCATGAATTCCAAGGCGGCTCGTCCAGTCCCGACGACATCGGCGGCTCCGGCGACGTCAAATACCACTTGGGTTCGTCGTCCGACCGCGTCTTCGATGGCCGCTCGGTGCATCTGTCGCTGACCGCAAATCCGTCGCATCTAGAATGCGTCAACACGGTCTGTATCGGCAAGGTCCGCGCCAAGCAGGTTCAGAAAAACGATTCCCAACGCGAAAAAGTAATGGCGCTTCTTTTGCACGGCGACGCCGCCTTTGCCGGCCAGGGCCTGGTGCCGGAAGCGCTCGATCTGTCTGGCCTGTTGGGCTACGAGACCGGCGGCACCATCCACATCATCATCAACAACCAGATTGGCTTCACGACCAATCCCAGGCACTCGCGCTCGTCGCCGTATTGCTCGGATGTCGCCAAGACGGTAGCGGCGCCGATTTTTCATGTGAACGCCGACGATGTCGAAGCGGTCGTGCATTGCGCGCGGATCGCCACCGAATACCGGCAGCGGTTTAAGAAAGATGCCGTGATCGACATGATCTGCTATCGCCGGCATGGCCATAACGAGGGTGACGAACCGATGTTCACCCAACCCTTAATGTACAAGAAGATCGCGGCGCACCCGACGACACGGGAAATCTTCGGCGCCAAGCTGGTGCACGAAGGGGTGCTGACGCAAAGCGAACTCGATCAGCAGATCGCCGATTTCCAGCAAAAGCTGGAAGACGCGTTCGAAGCGGCGAGCGGTTACAAGGCCAATAAGGCCGATTGGCTGGACGGCAAGTGGTCCGGGCTGTCGGTCGCGACCGGCGAGGATCGTCGCGGCGTCACCGGTGTGCCGATCGAGCGCCTGAAGGAAGTCGGAGACGCGCTCACTCGGGTGCCCGGCAACTTCCACATAAATCCGAAAATCCAGCGGCAGTTGGAAGCCAAGCGGGCGATGATCGAATCCGGCCGCGGCATCGACTGGGCGACCGGTGAGGCGTTGGCCTTCGGCACGTTGTTGCTGGAAGGTCACCCGGTCCGTCTATCCGGACAGGATTCCGAACGCGGCACGTTTTCGCAGCGGCATTCGGTGCTGACCGACCAGGAAAACGAGGACAAGCACACGCCTTTGAACAACCTGCGTTTTGGGCAGGCGCCGTTCGAAGTTATCAACAGCCCGCTATCTGAAGCCGGCGTGCTTGGCTTCGAGTACGGCTACTCCCTGGCCGAGCCGAACATGTTGGTGCTTTGGGAAGCGCAGTTCGGCGATTTCGCCAACGGCGCACAGGTGATCATCGACCAGTTCATTTCGTCGGGCGAGTCAAAGTGGCTCAGGATGTGCGGGCTCGTCATGTTATTGCCACACGGTTACGAAGGGCAGGGCCCCGAACACAGCTCGGCCAGGCTTGAGCGGTATCTGCAACTCTGTGCCAGCGATAACATGCAGGTCTGCAATTGCACCACGCCGGCCAATTATTTCCACGTGCTGCGGCGGCAAATCCATCGTGAATTCCGCAAGCCGCTGATCTTGATGACACCCAAATCGCTGCTGCGCCACAAGCGCGCCGTTTCCGAACTTTCGGAAATGGGCGAGGGGACCAGCTTCCACCGGGTGCTTTGGGATCATGGCGAATTCGTCGCCGATCAGAAAATCCGCCGCGTCGTCATATGCTCCGGCAAGATTTACTACGACCTTGCCGACGAACGCGACAAACGCGGATTGAAGGATGTCTACATCCTCAGGGCCGAACAACTTTATCCTTTCCCGAAGCAGGCCCTGACCAACGAACTTTCGCGGTTTCCAAATGCCGACCTCGTTTGGTGCCAGGAAGAACCTAAGAACATGGGGTCGTGGACTTATATCCGCGAGCCGTTGGAAGAGTTGCTGGCCGAAATCGGTCGTGGCGGCTTGCCGATCAAGTACGCCGGCCGGGCTGCCGCGGCGTCGCCGGCGACCGGCCTGATGCGGAAGCATTTGGCTGAACAGGCGGCGTTCATAAACGAGGCTTTGACCATCCCGAAAGCGGCGCCAGTTTCGACTTCGAAGTCGGCGCCCAAAAAACCGGCGGCGAAAAAGCCGACCCGGAAAACCGGACGCAAGTGATCGGTCAACATGACAAGGCGCGCCCGCGCGCCAGGGACGAGGTGAGCGAACATGACTGTTGAAATC
>JAQBZY010000132.1 GCA_027620395.1 Pseudomonadota bacterium | reverse complement strand
TTCAGTGCAATAACCTCATCCTGAGGAGCGGCGTAGCCGCGTCTCGAAGGATGAAACAATAAGTCATTTTTTATGCAGATTGGTATCAGTTCCACCTTGCCACCGGCCGGGACGGAAACTGTCCACACCGCGGCGACGTTGCCTTGCCGGACGGCCTCGGGCAGTCTTTCTGGCAATCAATTTTGACCAAACCGAGGCAAGCTGCAAATGACCGTCGAGACCGTCCTCGCATTGGCCGCCGTCGCCGTCGCCATCGCCGCCTTGCTGGCGGTTCTGATGGCCGGCCAAAAAGGCCGCGCCGACCAGATGGCGAGACTGGCGCAATTAGCGGAAGTCGCCGAGCGGCTTTCCGGCGCGCAGACCACCCTCGCCGGCCGCATGCAGCAGGCGCAATCAGATACCAATCAGCGGCTGGATAGTCTTTCCAAGCGCTTGGGCGACGGGCTCACCGAGCAGACCACCCGCACCGGCGAGACGTTGAAGGTTTTGCACGAGCGGCTTGCCGTCATCGACAGCGCCCAAAAGAACATCACCGATCTGTCGCAACAGATGGTCAGCTTGCAGGACATCCTTTCCAACAAGCAGGCCCGCGGCGCCTTCGGTGAAATCCAGTTGAACGATCTGGTGTCAGCGGCGCTGCCGGCATCGGCGTTCGAGTTCCAGGCCACCCTATCGAACGGCAAGCGGGCCGATTGTATGTTGAAGTTGCCGAACCCGCCGGGCTCGATTGTCATCGACAGCAAGTTCCCCCTGGAAAGCTATTCCCAGCTTCGCAACGCCGAGACCGATGCCGACAAGGTGCTGGCCAGCCGCGCCTTCTCGGCAGCCGTCATCACCCATATCAAGGCCATCGCCGAACGCTACATCGTCGCCGGCGAAACCGCCGAAAGTGCCTTGATGTTCCTGCCGTCGGAAGCCGTCTATGCCGAGTTGCACGCCAATTTCCGAAACGTGGTCGAGGAAGGATTCCGCCGCCGGGTCTGGATCGTGTCGCCGACGACGCTGATGGCGACGCTGAACACCGTCCGCGCCATCTTGCGCGACGTGCACATGCGCGAGCAGGCCGACGTCATCCAGACCGAAGTCGGCAAGATGCTGGAGGATGTCGGCCGTCTGGACGACCGGGTTGGCAAGCTGGAGACCCACTTCGATCAGGCGCACCGCGACATCCGCGAAATCCGCATCTCGACGGACAAGGTCGTCAAACGCGGCGCCACGATCGACGGGTTGCAGTTGGGCGCCGGCGAAGAGGCGCCGAAGGTGCTGCCGAGCTCGGAGTCCTAAGTCCGGTCATCCTTCGAGACGCGGCTCCGCCGCTCCTCGGGATGAGGGACATCACTTTATATCAAATAAACAACCTCACCCTGAGAAGGGCGCGAAGCGGGCGGAACGCCTAGCATGTCCATGGGTCGTTCCTTATGCCGGTCGGTATTAGTTTATCGCGGCATCGAACAAGCCACCTTGCGCCATTCCGGACGGCGCGGAGCGCCAATCCGGAATCCAGGCTTAAGCAGCTCATTGATGTTTGACTAAGCCCGCCAATGCCGCCGCCGCCGCACGCACGGCGCCATCCCAGTCGCCGGGCTCGGGCTGACGGAACAGCCGGATCGTCGGATACCAAGGGCTGGCATCGCCGTCCGTTCCCCACAAGAATCCGGTCGGCCTGGACAGCAGTCCGAAGGCCGGCTTTCCCATGCCCCCGGCCAGATGCAACACCGCGGTATCGACCGAGATCACCAGATCAAGCCCGGCGACGATCGCCGCGGTATCAGCGAAATCCAATATCCCATCCGTGACATCGATGATTTGTCCAGGCTCGGCGAGTTGCTGCCGCTCGGCCGCCGCCGAGCCGACCTGCAATCCAAAGAAGCTCGCCCCGGGGATGTCCAGGATCGGCTGCAACAGCGCCGGATCCATGGAGCGGCGTTGATTTTTCCGCCTAGTCGGGCTGCCGGCCCAGACCAGCCCAACCTTGACGCCGGGCGCTCCTTCGATCCGATTGTCGAGTTCGGCATCCCCTGCTGGACGCAGATATGGCATCTCCGCCGGCACCGTGTCGACGAGCGTGCCAAGCCGGGCCGGCAACGACATCAGGGGTATGTATAGATCGGCGCCCGGCAGCGGCGCCCCAAGATCGATCACTTCGGAAACGCCGTCAACACCGGCGAAGAGGCGTGTCAATTGCGGCCGGCATTCGAGAACCACCTCGGCGCCGCGTTCTGCCAGCGACGGCATGAAGCGAACGAATTGGATGGCGTCGCCGAATCCTTGCTCGGCATGGACGAGGAGCCGCTTGCCGTTGAGCGGCCCGCCATCCCAGGCCGGAATGTCGAAATGGCGGCGGAACTTTTCGAACTCGTCAACTCGGAACCGCCACTCGTATTCCCGCCAACCATCGGCGTATTCGCCCGCTTGGATCAGCGCCAGGCCGAGATTCCAATGCGCGTCGGGATTCTCCGAATCGACGGCGAGCGCCTTTTCGAGTGCGGCCACCGCGTCCGAGGTTCGGCCAAACGCGGTCAGCAGGGTTCCGAGATTACATAGTGCATCCACGTAATGTGGCCGGTGCACGATCGCCGCCTCGAACGCTCGGGCGCCGTCCTCGAACCGGTCGAGGGCAAGATACGCATTGCCGAGATTGTAATTTGCTTCGGCGTCGCTGGGTAAAAGCCTGACCGCCGCCGTCAGTGCCGGCACGGCGCCGGCGGCATCGCCGGCTTCCAGAAGCGCGCTGCCGAGGTTGCGGTGATATTTGGGATCATCCGGCCGGAGATCGCGCGCCTTCCGAAATTGCTCGGCCGCCGCCACCGGCACCTGCAATTTCATCAGGGCATTGCCAAGATTGTTCAAAGCCGGCGCCAATGACGGGTTGATATCGAGCGCGCGCCTGGCCGCCTCCGCCGCCTCGCCATGCCGGCCCATGTCATTGAGGGCGCTGGCCAGATTGCTTTCCGCCTCGGCCAGCTTCGGCTGCAGTTTGAGGGCCCGGCTGAAGGCCTCGGCCGCCTCGGCGGCCTTGCCGGCGTCCTGTAAAACGTTGCCGAGATTGACCCATGCCGGCGCGAAATCGGCGGCATGGCCAACGGCGCGGCGCAGCAATTGCTCGGCCGTGTCGAGATCGCGCACCTGATGCAGCGCCACGCCCAATAGATTGAGCGCGTCGGCGTTGGCCGGATCTTTCTTGAGAATCTGGCGATAGATTTCCCCGGCTGCCGCCAGTTCACCCCGTTGATGCAGATCGAGCGCGCGGGCCAAAAGCTTCCGGATCGACGCCATCCTAAACCGGCCGCCGGTCCTTGAGGGCGGCGGTCAGCGTGCCGTCGTCAAGATAGTCGAGTTCGCCACCGACTGGAACGCCGTGCGCCAGCCCCGACACCTTGACGTCGAGCCCGGCCAGGCGATCGGCGATATAGTGCGCCGTGGTCTGGCCGTCGACCGTGGCGTTGGTCGCCAGGATCACTTCCGTGATTCGCTCTCGCTCGACCCGGCTGACCAGTTCGGGGATTTTCAGATCGTCCGGGCGGACGCCGTCCAAGGCCGACAGGATGCCGCCTAATACGTGGTAGTGGCCCTTGAAGCTGGCAATCCGCTCCAAGGCCCAAAGATCGGCGACATCCTCGACGACGCAAAGGATGGCGCCGTCGCGTCCGGGATCACTACAGATGGCGCACGGATCGCGGGTGTCGAGATTGCCGCATTGGACGCAGGGGCCGACCCGCGCGGCAGCGTCGCCCAACGCAAGCGCCAACGGCAGCATCACCGAATCCTTGCGTTTCAATAAATAAAGCACGGCGCGCCGGGCCGAGCGCGGTCCGAGCCCCGGCAGCTTGGCCAGGAGTTGCGTCAAACGGTCGAGTTCGCTCTGCGCCATTGCCAGGATCAGAACGGCAGTTGCATGCCGGGCGGCAATTGCAGCCCGCCGGTGATTTCCTGCATCTTTTCCTTCATCGCCTCATCGGCCTTGCCGCGCGCGTCGTTGATGGCGGCGACGATCAAGTCTTCCAGCACTTCCGCATCTTCCGGTTTGACCAGCGCCGGGTCGATCAAAACCTTTTTCGCTTCGCCCTTGCCGTTCAGCGTCACCTGACACATGCCGCCACCGGAACGACCGACAATTTCCATTTCGGCAAGCTCCGTCTGCATTTGCGCCATCCGCTCCTGGAATTGCTGCGCCTGCTTCAACATCTTTCCGAGATTTTGCATATGTCGGCTCCGGTCCAGGGTGGGAAGGCGGCTCTAGGCAGTGTATAACACTTGCGCCATGCAGCACCAAAACCTCTTCGTGTTCGATATTGAAACCGTGCCCGACGCCGATGCGGCGCCGAACCTGACCGGCATCGAAAGCACCGACGTCGGTGCCCGTAGGAAGGCCATTGAGGACTACCATTTAGCCATCACGGACGGCAAAAACGCCTTTCCGCGCCAGCCTTTCCACAAGGTGGTGGCGATTTCGTTCCTGGACGCCGAGATCGGCCGCGACGGCCGGACAGAGGCCTACACGCTCCGCGATCTCCGCTCTGGGGGCGAGCCGGGATTTGGCGAAAAGCAGCTATTGCAGGGGTTCTTCCAGTATCTGGAACGCCACAAGCCGAGATTGGTCAGCTTCAACGGCCGGACCTTCGATCTGCCGGTGCTCAAGTACCGAGCCATGGTGCATGGCATTGAGGCGCCGTGGCTGCACAAGTCCGGCGAGAAATGGAATAGCTACGGCTACCGCTACGCCACCGACTGGCACTGCGATCTTTTGGATGTGCTGTCCGATTACGGCGCGTCGGCCAAGATCAAACTCAACGAAGTCTGCGCCGCGTTCGGTTTTCCCGGTAAATTCGGCGTCGATGGTTCGATGGTCGCCGGCATGATCGACGAAGGCCGCGTCCAAGAAGTTCGGAATTACTGCGAGACCGACGTGCTGAACACCTATCTGGTCTATCTGCGCTGGCAGTTGCATAACGGCACGTTGGGACGGGCCGGCTACAATGCCGCCATCGCCGATATCGTATCATTCATCGAAAGCGCGACGGCGGAGCGGCCGTATCTGGGTGAGTTCATGACTGCCTGGGGCGTGGCGTCCGGGAACACATTCCTACTCGATTGATTCCTGTCGCTCATCCTTCGAGACGGCGCTTCGCGCCTCATCGAAGGATGACGCGAGTAGCCTAGGATCAGCGGGGCTTAGTCGATCTCGACATCGTCGGGGTCGGCCGGGTCGATCGGCGCCGCGCCCGCCTTGGCGGTGGCGGGCGGTGCAATTTTGCGGACCTCGTCGACCTTGGCGCCGGGAAAGGTTTCCAAAACCGCCTTGACCAATGGATGCTCGGCGGCGGCGGCGCGCGCGGCATCGGCTTTCTTGGCCCGCCATTCGCCGATCGTCGGCTCGCCAGGTGCTTGCGACAACGCCACCGCCCACGGCCGGCCGGAGTGTTCCTCGAGGAACCCCTTCAGGCGCTGCACCATTTCCCGGCCGACCTCGCCGCCGGCGTTGAACTCGATCCGGCCGGGTTCGAAGCGAACCACCCGGACTTGGTTTTCCAGGAAGCTCTGCAACAGTCCCTCGCGG